>JBDLSU010000542.1:0-2631 GCA_039799405.1 Pseudomonadota bacterium
CTTGGCCAATCACTATTCGCCACGCCTGCACAATTATGACCGTCAGGGCCAGCGCATTGATGAAGTCGAATTTCACCCGGCCTGGCACGGTTTGATGCAGTTAATGATTAGCCACGGCGTACATGCCAGCCCCTGGCGGAGTGAAGCAGGCAGCGCTGCCCACGTATTGCGCGCGGCACAGTACATTTTGCTGGGGCAACTGGAAAACGGCGCGCAATGCCCGGTCACCATGACCTTTGCCTCGGTCGCCGCGCTAAAACTGGCACCAAAGCTTGCGGCGCACTGGTTGCCGAAAATTCTCTCCAGCGAATATGACCCGGCCTCCAGGCCAATCGAACAAAAACGCGGTGCCATCATCGGCATGGGCATGACCGAAAAGCAGGGCGGTTCTGACGTGCGCAGCAATACCACCCGCGCCTGCGCGATGGGCGAACCCGATCAGTTTGGTCAGCGCTATCAAATAATCGGTCATAAATGGTTTTTCTCGGCCCCGCAAGCCGACGCGCATCTGGTGCTGGCGCAACTGGAAGCAGGCTTGTCCTGCTTTTTTGTGCCGCGCTTTCTACCCGATGGCAGCCGCAATGCGATTGTGGTGCAGCGCCTGAAAGACAAGCTGGGCAATCGCTCCAACGCTTCGTCAGAAGTTGAATTTCAGGGCGCGCAAGGCTGGTTGCTGGGGCCACCTGGCAAGGGGATTGCCAGCATTATGGAAATGGGCCACCACACCCGGCTCGATTGCGTTTTGGGTAGCGCCAGTATTATGCGCGCCGCGCTGTGCCATGCGCTACACCATGCACGCGGCCGCAAAGCCTTCGGGCGTGCCTTGGCAGAACAGCCGCTGATGCAAAACGTGCTGGCCGATCTGGCGCTGGAATCAGAAGCCGCCACTGTGTTTGCCATGAGGCTGGCGCGCTGTTTTGACCAGGCCGCCGACCCGCAACAAGCCTGGTTGGCACGCTTGCTGACGCCCGCTGGCAAATACTGGCTATGCAAGCGTGGCCCCACCTTTGGCGCGGAGGCGATGGAAGTATTGGGCGGCAATGGCTATGTGGAAGATGGCCCGCTGGCGCGTTTGTATCGCGAGTTTCCGGTCAATTCGATCTGGGAAGGCTCGGGCAATGTGATGTGTCTGGATTTATTGCGCGCCCTCGGCCGTCAACCGGAGATTCGCAGCGCCCTGGCGCATGAACTGCACCTGGCATTACCGCAAGAAGCAGCATCCGGCCACAACCTGCCATCCGCCGCGCCTGACACCGTAGCGCTTATAGCCAAGCAGCAGACCAATGCATCAGACTTGCACGCGCCCTACGCCCGCTATATCAGCCTGCTATTGCAAGATCTGGCCCAACCGCTGGATGAATTTGGCGCGCGCGCCCTGGCCGAACGCATCGTATTGGCGCTGCAAGCCGGGTTATTATTACGCCACGCGCCGCCGTTTGTGGCGCAGGCGTTTATTGCATCGCGCATTGCGCGCCCGGTCAGCGCCAATTTTGGTTGTTTGCCAGCAGGCGTCGATGCCAGCGCCATCCTGCAACGCGCCTTGCCCTGATCTTTGACCAAACCGGAGCCACCATGCCCAAGTTGCTGCGTTTTACCGTTTTTTCCGTGCGCGATCTGTTGGTCTCGTCCGGGCCAGCGCTGTTGCTGATTTTATTGGCGTTGGTGCTGATCTATTATTGGGCCGACCCCAATCCGCCCAAGCACGTTACCCTGGCCGCCGGGCAAGACAATGGCGCGTATGAAAAATTCGCCAAGCAATACCAGGCTTTGCTCAAGCGCCAGCATATTCAGGTCAAAATCAAAGTCTCGGAAGGCTCGCAAGAAAACCTGCAAAACCTGAAAAATCCACAAAGCGGGGTGGATTTGGCGTTTGTGCAGAGTGGTTCCACCGACGAAGAAGCGGCGCAGCGCCAGGGTTTGATTTCTTTGGGCAGTTTGTTTAAAGAACCGATCTGGATCTTTTACAAAGCGCCGCAAGCCTTGACGGAACTGAAGCAATTGCGCGGCTTGAGACTCAATGTTGGCCAGGAAGGCACTGGCGTGCCGCGCTTGCTACGACAAATTTTGGGCTTGAACGGCATCGAGCCAAAGGAAATGGCCTTGAGTCACCTCGACGACACGCCCGCTACGGTGGCATTGTTGGAAGATAAAATCGATGCGCTGGCCTTTGTGGCCGCACCAGAAGCACCGCTGGTGCAAATGCTGCTGCAAACGCCCGGGATTCAATTGTTTGATTTCAGCCAGGCCGAAGCGTATAGCCGCCATCTGCCGTTTTTGTCGCACCTGGTGCTGCCACGCGGGATTGTTGATTTTGGTCGCAATATTCCGGCGCAAGACGTGCATTTGATCGCACCCACCGCCACCCTGGTCGCGCGCGCCGATATTCACCCGGGGCTGGTGCAATTGTTTGTGCAAGCGGCCAGTAAAGTGCATGGCGGCGCAGGCTGGTTCCGCCATCGCGGTGAATTCCCGTCCGCCAACTACACCGAAATTCCGGTAGCGCCACAGGCCGAGCGCTATTACCAGAACGGCGAACCCTGGATGCAGCGCTATCTGCCCTTCGCCATCGCCAATTTTTTCGACCGTATGTGGGTGTTTATCGTGGCCTTTGGCGCGCTGGTGTTGCCGCTA
>JBDLSU010000543.1:0-6384 GCA_039799405.1 Pseudomonadota bacterium
TGCGGGTTGCCAGCGGCCAATTGGCGGTGGATGGTAAGGACTTCTTCCTGCGCTCTGCGTGCTTCCGGCAAGCGGTTTTCAAGCTGATTGATGATGGCCAGCCTACCCAGACTGTCCGCCATATCCGGTAAAAACGCCTGCGGGTTTCCAGCGGCCAATTGGCGGTTGATGGTTAGGGCTTCTTCCTGCGCGCTGCGCGCTTCCGGCAGGCGGTTTTCAAGTATGTTAGTTTGGCCAAGCTTATCAAGACTTTGCGCCAAATAACGCAAAAATGCTTGCGGGTTGCCAGCGGCCAATTGGCGGTGGATGGTAAGTGCTTCTTCATGTGCTTTGCGTGCTTCCGGCAGGCGGTTTTCAGTCTGATGGATAGCGCCCAAACCATTCAGCGTGGCAGCCACAGTCGGTAAAAACGCCTGTGGATTGCCAACGGCAAATTGGCGGCAGATAGTGAGTGCTTCTTCAAACGCTTTGCGCGCTTCCGGCAGCCGGTTTTCAGCGTTATGGGTCTCGCCGAGATTTTTCAGGCTGGCCGCCACATCCAGCAAAAACGCCTGCGGATTCTGATCGGCCAATTGGCGGCGGATGGTGAGTGCTTCTTCATGTGCTTTGCGCGCTTCCGGCAAGCGATTTTCAAGCTGATACACGCCACCCAAATTATTCAGACTGGCGGACACATACGGCAAAAACGCCTGCGGATTGCCAACGGCCAATTGCCGGTAGATGTTGAGTGCTTCTTCAATCGCTTTGCGCGCTTGGGGCAAGCGGTTTTCATCCCGATATACGATTCCCAAGTTATTCAGGCTGACAGCCACATCCGGCAGAAAAGCCTGCGGGTTGTCGGTGGCCAATTGACGGCGGATGGTGAGAGCTTCTTCAAGCGCTTTGCTCGCTTCAGGTAGGCGGTTTTCAAGCAGATTGGTATTGCCCAGATTATTCAGGCTTTGCGCCACATCCGGCAAAAACGCCTTCGGGTTGTCGGCGGCCAACTGGCGGCGGATGGAAAGCGCTTCTTCTAGCGCTTTCCGTGCCTCCGGCAGGTGGTTTGCAGTCTGATGGATGACGCCCAGATTATTCAGGCTAAGCGCCACATTCGGCAAAAATGCCTGCGAGTTGCTAGCGGCCAGTTTGCGACGGATGGAAATTGCCTCTTCAAGCGCTTTGCGCGCTTCCGGAAGGTGGTTTTCTTGGTGATCGATGTTGCCCAAATCATTCAGGCTACTCGCCACATTTTTCAAATCTTTTTCCTTTTGAGCCAGTGCCAAGCTTTGCGCAAACCCGTTGCGCGCATCCCTGAAATGATTCAATTTATAATGAAAAAAGCCATATGAATTCCATGCCTTCCATGATTGTGGCGCAAGTGCTACAGCCTCATCATAAGCGCGGCCTGCGGCGTCAAAATCTTGCGCTAGATTGGCGATTTGCCCACGCAACAACCAAGTATTAAGTAGCGCCGCATTTTCTTTTGCCTGCTTTGCCTTGAGTGCGGCCCCCTCTTGTTTCAAGCGCGCTTCACTGATTAATTCCAGCGCCCTCTCCAACTCCCCCGCCAAATACAAATCCCACGCTTCCCGATACAGCAAACTGACTTCGCCTTCTACCAAGCGCGCAAACTGTTCCGCCAGGTCCGCTGCGCGGACGCGCGCCTTTGCCAGTTCTGCATTAAGGCTGTCAATTTCATGCTGTTGCACCCCGACTTTCTTTTTCAACGCAGCAAATTGCTGTTTGTAGCGTTTATCGAGGTTTTCCCAGTCGTTACGCTTTACAAATTCGGCGCGCAGAAAGGTGCATTGAGCAACTTGGCAGCCGATGACTGGTGGTGTTGACAAGCCCGGTTTCGGCAATTTATTTATCAGCATGACGGGAAACAAAACTTCCCAGCCTTCCGGATAGCTGATGACCAGATTCACTTGATCACCTTCGCGCTTGCTGTTGAACTCCAATTCAAACAGGCCATCGGATGTGGTGATGTCACCTTTGCGGCTATCGCTAGCGTTAATCGGAATGTGCTTGAACGGTGGACCGGCAATACTGGCCTTCAGCAGAACACCTTTTAGCGTGGCTTGCGCGAGGCAGAGTTGCGCGACAAGCAGGCAGGCGATTGCCATCATGAATTTTTGCCATATGCGGCTGAGTTTATTTTGATATGACATATTTACCTTTCTTGAATTAAATTCATGGGTGGGCAATCCGAGGATGATTTTGGCCTTGGGCTGAGCGGGATTTGCATCGTCTCCTTCTTGACATCGTTACTCGGCGTGTAATCGTATGTTTCGGGGCCGTAGCCGGGCGCACAGGCATAAACCCTGATGCGCTCCGTTCGGTCGGCACGGATCGACAACAGATATTCGTTATTTTCACTTTTGCGTGCCTCGCTTGGCCCATTGTCTTGATCCGGAACCCAGACACTGGCATTGCCGATGATTTTAGCTGTGCCTATTTGCGTGACCGTAACCCCCAGCAAGCGAGTTTTGTGGCGTAGATGCAGCAGCGCGCCGTACTCGCCTAGTGTCAGGTTGCGGCTGGTCGCCTCATACGCGCGTTCGCTACCCGCCAGCGACACCCCCACGCTTTGCCCGCGCGCATTCGCAGGCAGGTGCGGAAACTGAAACTTGCCGTCTTTATCCAGTTGCGCGCTATAGGTCTGTTGTCCCCAAGTGATGGTCAGCCGGTCATGCGGGTCAGGCACGATATTCGACGGACTGCGGATCGCGGGGTGCGGTATCGGCGTGATGGTGGCAGCAAATTCCTCGGGATAGTGGCTTGCCAATATCCAGCCTAGCACGGCACTGACCAGCGTACCACCACCGTAAAGCCAGAAACGCCACTTGGGTTTTACCGCAACTGCGGCAGCGGCAGTAACGCTTGGGACAAACGGGCTACCGGGTAGCCGCACAGTCAGTTTGCCGCCCATGTTCCAATTGCCCAATTTCTCCTGTATCGCACTCATCAACTCCTGATGCGGCACCGCCCGCACTTGTTGCGGCAATTCCTGATCCCATTCTTGCAGCATCGCTGGCAAGCCAAGCAAAAAATCATGCGCTTCTTCCCATTGGCTGGTGTGCGCATTGTCCCAATAGCGTGCGGCTTTGCGGATCATGTGTTTAAGCGACTGCCCCAGCGTGAAAAAATCCACGCCAAAATCAACTTTTTCCAGATTCCCGAAAACCGCCGGCAAATATTGAAACGCATCATCCTTACCACGGCGGTAGCGGCGGTGCAGTACCTTGCATCGTTTGCTAAGCGCATTTTCGCAAACAGCGGCGCAAACGTGCGGGCTATGCAGATTCGGTTCAAGCAGGGTAGGGTCGCCGTTGGCTTGCCGCCATTCGGTTGCGGTGCGCGCTTCAATCTGCAAATCGCGCCGCTCCGCTTGCCCGGTCAGCGCCTTTGGCGGCGGCTGGTCGGCGCGGGGGCGCAGTGAAAATTCAAAATCAATCAGGCGGATTTGATCCGGTTTGAGCGTAATGCTGTGCTGCTGCGGGTCGTAATCGTAATCCAGAATCAGGTTGGCGCAGTGCAGGTCGTTATGCACCAGACCAAGGCGATGGAAATCGTGGCAGGCTTCCAGAATCTTCTTAATCAGGAACAGCAAACCGGGGATGCTGTTGGTCAGCGGGTTGCTCGCGCCAAGCAGGGTATGCCATTGTTGCAGGTCAAGCCCGCCCCATTCGGTGTGAAACACTTCCGACTGCATGGTGCCCGAGGCTTCGGTTTTTACCAGACATGCGATACGCGCTTTGAGCAGATTGTTGCGGCTGCATTTGGCCAGGAATTCGACCTCGCGCTGCTGGTTGGCCGAGAGCTTGCGGGTGTAATGCTTTTCAATGCAGGCTTTGCCCTTGCCAGCCTTGTCGATCAGCCACACCCGCCGCACTTCGGTGTGCCCGTCTTTCAGGCATAAGGGTGGGCTGGGCCAGTCGCGTTGTTGCAACATGCACAGCAAATCATCGCGTGACCAGCGTGCGCGTAGGGTGGAGGGGGTTGGATTTGTGCTCATGTCGGCATGGAGTTGCCACTAAGTTGCATCAGGCATGATGCGCAGTTTTTCCAGCGCGTCGGCTTTGTGTTCTTTGTATTTCGCCAGCTTGATGCCCAGCCGTTTGCAGCCGTCTTCGTTGCTGAATCCGTCAAAAAAGCACAGCATAACCTGTTGCTCGCGCTCGGTGAGTACCGTTTCAAAGCGTTGCCAGCCTTGTTTGATCAGGTAATCGTCGGCACTAGGGTCAGCGTTGCTGCCGTCATTGATATCGTTGGTGTGGTCAATCGGGATCATGGCTTGTTCCAGCCGCGCATATTCATCTGCATCCAGTGGCAGATCCAGTTCTTGCAGAAACTTCTTTTGCTTGCTTTCGCGCCGGAAGCGGTCACCCAGTTTCCAATGGATGCGCTTGGTCAGCCAGGTACGCAGGTTAACTTCTTCTGCCTGGTCGTGGCTTTGGATGATGACGGTGAAGCTGTGATGGCTAAAGATGGATTTGATCAAACTATGCGCCATCGGCAAGGCCGGTCGGCGTTCGGCAATTGGTTTGTAGCTATCGGCCTTGTTGGTAATGATGCCCACTGCGTCATGCAGCATTGCGCAATATACGGCGCTGGCTGCTTGTTCGCGTGCTGCCGCAAGCGCGACGGCGTCGGCCCCGGATCGGCAAGCTAGCCAGTGTTGCACGGCGTCTTGCGCTTGTTGCCAGTCCTGTTGGTGTAGTTTTGCATAGTTGGAGGGCTGTGGCGGGGTTGGGCGAGCTGGCATACAATCCTTCCTTGCGCTTGTATTGTAATAGGATAAATTCTAGATGGATTCTTAATTAAGCGCAACTTTTTGTAACCATAGCACTATATCATCGCTGATATTGACTCACAGGGTTGACGTTCAGATGAGCCTTGCCAACCAATCACCCATCCACTTTGTCATTCTGTCGCAAAGTTGACCCCATCCCCGCCATTGCCAACCCGCAGCGCCCCGCTTTATGCTATCGTTCCGCTTTGCTGCCAAAGTGTATTGCGGCAATGTTGCAACTTTGTATTCACTCTATTTTGATCGCCTATGGCAACGCAATGGCAAACCGCAAACAGCGTCTGGCAAGAGAACGACGCCAGCGGGCATTTTGAACTGGTTTCTACCCGTGGCCTTGGCCCGGTGACGCTGCACGCGTCGCGCTTGGCTGACGCGGCGCAATGCCTGGGGGCGGCGCTGCCTGCCAGTTGCCACTGTTCCCCAATCTACCCGGAAGAATTTGCCTTTTGCCCCACTTGCGGCAAGGCGCTTCAATCCACCAGCACCAATAACGCCAACAATAACCCCGCCAATCACCCCACCCCCCCCGCCTGGTACGGCCCCTGGGCCGACCATGGTTTGCCGGAACACGCCGCCAAAGGGCTGGGCCAATGTGGCATCAACCTCAACCCCGGCGCGCCGCAGCAAAATACCCGGCCCAATGCCAGCATGCCTGCGCCACCTTCTGGCCGTTGCGTATTCGCCAGCGCCCACTTCGGCTTTGCCGCGCCGCGCTTGCTGGCGCTGGACTACCGCCAAAACGTGCTGCAATACTGGGACCCCACCGCGCAAGACTGGCAGTTGTTGGCAGGCAATGGCACTGATTTGACTTTTACCGCTTCCGACTATTACTGGCTGCGCCCGCTGGATGATGAACCCGGCAGCGTGGCGGTGCTACCCACTGCGCAAGGCTTGATGCAGTTGCGCATTAACCCTCTTAACCTCAGCTACCGTCTGCAACCCTTGTTGCAGCAAACCCTGGTCAGTGCACCGGGGCGGGTGTTTAATTATTTGGCTTGTCTGTATCAGCGTGATGGTGCATTGCTCTTGTTTGCGCAAAATATCGATACCGAAATGAGTAGCAATTTCCCCTGCTCCCTGCCTGCGCACTCTGGCGGGATTGACAGCGCCAGCGATGGCGTGCCCGACCCGGATCAGGCTGACGATGCACCAGAAGCCAGCGCGACCACCGATCAGGCTGCGCCCCCGCAGCACAGCGGTACTCCATTGCACGGCGAGGGCGGTATTGAATGGCTGGCAGGTTGGTCACGCCCGATTGCATTCCAGGGCAAATTGATCTGGCTGCATGCGCTCGGCCAACTGATCTGGCAACCCGGCAATCCTCCCAAAATGCTACCCTGGCCTGCAGGTTGGCAAGCGCGCAATCAAGGTGCCAGCAGCCTGGCCCCGGCCATGCAAAGCCGCGACGGGCGTTTGTGGATGCTGGGGCAAAACGCGCAGGGCGATAGTTTTGTCGAAATTGGCAGCGGTACGCCGCAGTTGGAAGCCTGCGATGGCGTGCGCCTCGGGTTTGCCAATTTCATGTTCCGCCTCGGCCATCCGCTACGCGCCGAACCGTGGGAAAGTTTTACCGTGGAAGATGAAAACGATCA
>JBDLSU010000544.1:0-2522 GCA_039799405.1 Pseudomonadota bacterium
AGATCGGGCCGATAAGGATTGGCACTGACGATACCGTAGGCTTTGGTATCAGCCTTGGGTACATCGTGTACCGCCAGAATACTGCAACCTTCGTAGGCATAGGTCTGGGTCATTTGCGCCAGCACCGGGGTTGAATTGGCTGGCACATCCATAAAATCGTCTGCCAGCAACACCGCGAAAGGTTCGTTGCCGACCACCGGACGCGCGCACAACACCGCATGCCCCAGGCCCAGCGGGGCCGACTGGCGAATATAGATGCAGGTAATGTTTTTCGGGATCACATTGCGCACCAGATCGAGCAAAGCGGCTTTACCGGCGGCTTCGAGTTCGGACTCCAGTTCATAGGCGGTATCGAAATGGTCTTCAATCGCGCGCTTGTTGCGCCCGGTGATAAAAATCATTTCGGTAATGCCCGCTGCCACCGCTTCTTCCACCGCGTATTGAATCAGCGGTTTATCAACGATGGGCAACATCTCTTTTGGTTGGGCCTTGGTGGCAGGCAAGAAACGGCTACCCAGACCGGCCACAGGGAATACGGCTTTTTTAATTTTATTCATAACGACCCCTTTTTTTGTTGTGATGTAAATTACGTTGTGTGTTGTTCCAGCAAAGCCAGCAAAGCAGCTTCATCCAGAATGGTAATGTTTAACTCCTGTGCCTTGACCAGCTTGCTGCCCGCATCGGCCCCTGCCACCACATAATGGGTTTTCTTTGACACCGAACCCGACACTTTGCCACCGAGCGCTTCAATTTTTTCGCCCGCCTGATCGCGGCTCAGGGTGGGCAGCGTGCCAGTCAACACAAAGGTTTGCCCGGCCAGTGGCTTGGGCTGGCTACTGGTTTCTTGCTCCGGCCACTGCACCCCGGCTGCGCGCAACTGCGCGATCAACTCCTGATTCATCGCATCATCCAGATACTGGCGGATCGATTTGGCGACAATCGGGCCGACATCATCCACTTGCACCAATTGTTCTTCGCTGGCTGCCAGCAAGGCGTCCAAATTGCCAAAATGTTTGGCCAGTGCCTTGGCGGTGGATTCCCCCGCGTGACGAATGCCCAGCGCATAGATGAAGCGCGCCATGCTGGTGGTTTTGGATTTTTCCAGCGCCTGCACCACGTTTTGCGCCGATTTTTCCGCCATTCGTTCCAATGCGGCCAGGCTGGCGACGCCCAGTTTATACAGATCGGCCGGCGTGGTGATCACGTTGCGGTCAACCAATTGCTCAATCAATTGTTCGCCCAGGCCTTCCACATCCATCGCGCGGCGCGAGGCAAAATGCATGATCGCGCCCTTGCGCTGCGCGGCACATCGTTGCCAGCCGCCGGAACAACGCGCCACCGCTTCATCCTCCGGCTTGACTATCGCCGAACCACAGACCGGACAGGCCTGCGGCATGACAAACTCGCGTGCATCAAGCGGGCGGCGCTCCGGCACGTAGGACACCACTTCGGGAATCACATCACCAGCACGACGCACGGTAACGGTATCGCCGATGCGAATATCCTTGCGCCGCACTTCATCTTCATTATGCAAGGTGGCATTGGTGACGGTAACGCCGCCGACAAACACCGGCTGCAAGCGCGCTACCGGCGTAATGGCACCGGTACGGCCAACCTGCACTTCAATCTCTTGCACCACAGTCAGGGCTTCTTCAGCCGGAAACTTGTGCGCCAGCGCAAAGCGCGGCGCGCGCGAGACAAAACCCAGGGTTTGCTGATCGCGCAGGCGATTGACTTTGTAGACCACGCCATCAATGTCATACGGCAGGCCGGGGCGTTTTTGTCCGACGGTGGCAAAAAAGTCGAGCAAGCCTTTGGCCCCATAAACTACCGCCCGTTCGCTGCACACTGGCAAACCGAGACTGGCATACCAGTCCATCAAGGCCTGGTGTGATACTGGCATATCGGCACCTTGCAAAGCACCGATGCCATAGGCGAAAAAGCGCAAGGGCCGCTGCGCGGTAACGCGCGATTCCAGTTGGCGCAAACTGCCAGCCGCCGCATTGCGCGGATTGGCAAATTCCTTTTGCCCGGCTGCGCGCTGACGCGCATTGAGTTTATCAAAGTCGGCCTTGAACATCAGCACTTCACCGCGTACATCCAGCACTTGCGGCAGCGTGCCATTTTCGGGCGGCGTCAGGCGTAGCGGAATCACATTAATAGTGCGGATATTGGCCGTTACTTCTTCCCCGGTGGCACCATCGCCCCGGGTGGCCGCTTGCACCAGTACGCCGTGTTCATAACGCAAATTGATTGCCAGACCATCAAATTTCAAATCGACTGCATATTCGATGAGGCCAGCCGTCTCCGGCAATTCCAGCCCTTCACGCACACGGCGATCAAAATTGTCGATATCGTCGTCACTGAAACCATTGTTAAGCGACAGCATTGGAATGCTATGGCTGACCTGATTGAATTCGGGCAGCGGTGCTGCGCCGACCCGGGCGGTCGGCGTAGCCGGATCAACCAGCGACGGATTTTGCCGTTCCAGCGTTTGCAACTCGCGAAACAATAGATCATAT
>JBDLSU010000545.1:0-6812 GCA_039799405.1 Pseudomonadota bacterium
TTCCTTCCTTGGTTTATTAATGGGACATATGCCGTAGCATAGACCGCCTAGTATTCATCATTCTGCGGAGGAGCGCCACTGAAAACCTGCAATTGCCCCAGGCCATCCGGTGTCAAATCCTCCATAATTTCCAGAAAAGTCTTTGGAACAAGCCTTTTTGCCCTTTGCAATAGAATTGGCACCGGGCTGGAAGGCTCATATTTGGAATAATACGTGCAGATCTTGTCTATCATACGCGAAACATCGTCGCGACTGGCAATTTCACCACTAATTGCAACAGCACGGCCCGTACCCCCACCGGAAGCCGGGCCTGCCGCCGCACTTTCACCGGCAGCGCCATCGGCAAGCGCCACTTCTTCTCCCGCCATCTGGGCTGCAACAAAATCGCGCGCCTTTTTGACTGGCCTGATGATACTGTCCAGATTGAGCATATTGGAAGCGCCAACATGGCTCGACAAGGCCGCTTCGATCCCCTTGATGGCATCAAACGCCGCCTGGCAACGCTCCATGGTCAGCTTCATTTGCTCGGCCGGAATATCCGCCATCGATGCATGCAGGGTGGACAACTCATGCTTTTGCTGGCCCTCGCGCGGCGTGGCTTCACCGGTCGAATATTCGAGCTGACGCACATTAAACGGCCCCAAACCAGGCAAGGTAATGAAGGCGACTTCCTTGAACTCACGCACAAAACTCGGGCCATCGGCCAGACTTGCCAGGCAATTAATGCGCATGGTCGGATCGTTGTCATCATCCGGATCAAGCTGCGGATGCACGAAGTCCCAGCGTTCTTCCAGCATGCGCTTGACCAGCACCAAGCCATCGGCGGCACCTTCCATGCCATGCATCGCCATTACCGAGCGCAATAAAATAATGGCAACCCGCAGATCGCGCGTGCGCGCGGCTACTGACAAGGCCATTTTTTTAACAGTTTTCCATTCCGGTGGCACCGCTTCGACCACGGTATCGCCATATTGCACTTCCGGCTTGCCTGCGGATTCTTCCAGCAGCGCCATCATTTCCCGGTCGTACTCCAGATCCGGGCCACAGGGTTCGTCCCCGCTTAATTCTTGCACCAACTCATCAATATTCAGAACACTCATAAGCGATTCATTCTTTCAAATACTTTCCATTAGTGCATTGCCAATTATCCCACACAAGCATGCCAGGTTCACCACCAAATCAGCACTACCCAAGCTAATCGGCCGGGTCAAAACAAGACAGAGCGCTATGCTATCAAAAAATGGTATAAAAATCCATCAATTAATTTGGCAACAGCATGTCTTTTTAACCGTCTGGATGAATAAGTTGATTATTAGCAAGGCAACACTCTAACCGACTTTTTACGCATCTGGTTTTTTTGAAACATTTTTATACAATTTTTAGCACAAGGCCACGTTGACAGCTTGCACCCGGGCCTGTTGTATTGCCAAAGGAATATCGGGACCCACCACAGTTTTGGCTATCGCCCCGGCATCCACCGCTTGCGCAGCCGCCAACGCCAGCCGCACTCGCTGACATGCCGGTTCGAGCGGCAAAATACAAGTTAGCACTTGCAGCAATAATTCAAAGCGCTGCGCTTTGCGCCAGGCGTCACAACGCTGCATGAACAGCACCAGTTGCAGGGGATCGGCTTGCGCCCAAAGGGCATGCTGCGCCAGTTCGCGCGCGGCCATTTCCAGCATGTCGCGACACTCGGCGGGCACTTTCAAGCGCTGACATACCGCACGCAGCGTGGCAGTATCACCCGCCTGATGCAGCAGTACGGCAAAGCGCTGGGTCAAATCCAGGCCGCGCTGCACTGCGCACCGCAGGGCTTGCCACAGGTTGGCGGGCGCGTCCTGCAATTCCGGCAACAAATGCGCGAGCGCGCCGCATTGGCGCAAAATCTCAAACATGCGCTGCGGCTCCGACTCCATCAGTCCACGCGCCAATTCTTGCCACACCCGTTCCGGCACCAGAGCATTCACTTCCCCCGCCTGCACCATGGCTTGCATCAATTGCATGGTTTCTTCGGCAACCACAAAGCCGGGCATACGGGCGGCAAAGCGCGCCAGCCGCAAAATTCGTACCGGGTCTTCAGCGAAGGCACCCGACACATGGCGCAATACCTTGTCGGCCAAATCGCGCTGGCCACCAAACGGGTCGATCAGGCTACCGTCGTGGTCACGCGCCATGGCGTTGATGGTGAGATCGCGGCGCAGCAAATCCTGCTCCAGCGTCACATCAGGCGCGGTATGGAAGGCAAAGCCGCTATAGCCGGGGGCGGTTTTGCGCTCGGTACGGGCCAGCGCATATTCGTCATGGCTACCCGGGTGCAAAAATACCGGAAAATCTTTGCCCACTGGCAAATAACCCAGATCGAGCATTTGTTGCGGGCTACTGCCGACCACCAGATAATCGTGATCCTGACTCTCGATACCCAGCAACTGATCCCGCACCGAGCCACCGACCAAATACACTTTCATGCGCTTACACTCCGGGTGGCACATCAAGCTGCGCAATGGTTTCGACTTCGGCCAAGGCCGCGCGCACCCATTGCATCACCGCCGGATGTTGCCGCACCCGCTCACAGTAGGCATTCAACGCCGGTGCCAATGCCACGCCATAGGTATGAAAACGCATCACCACTGGCGCAAAGAAAGCATCGGCGATGGAAAACTCTCCCAATAGAAATTGCGAATGACCATAACGCGCCAGACAATCTTCCCAGATTTCACTAATGCGACCGATATCGGCTTGCGCTCCGGCACTACGGCCCTTGCCAGGAAAATGCATCTTGATATTCATCGGCATGGCGCGCCGCAAATCGGCAAAGCCGGAATGCATTTCGGCACAAATACTGCGCGCCCGGGCCCGCATTGCCACGTCTTGCGGCCACAGGTTTTTTTCCAGAAATTGTTCGGCCAGGTATTCACAAATCGAGAGCGAGTCCCAGATCGTCATCGGCCCGGCCAGCAAAATTGGTAGCCGCCCGGCCGCCTGATAGTCGTCGATTTTGGCGGCAGTGTCGGGTTGTGCCAGCGCAATCTTCACCTCATGAAACGGAATGCCGAAGGCCGTCATCACCAACCAGGGGCGCATCGACCAACTGGAATAATTTTTATTGCCAATTACCAGCGTCAGGCCGGTTTTTTCTGCATTTTCCAGCGTTTGTGCCAGGGTTACATCCAGTTCGGTTACTTCCATGTGTCACTCCGGGGTTGAGGGGTGGTGGTATGGTAAAACAGCTTGCTGCCTGCTTGCTTGATTACTGATCAGCGCTGGCCACCCCGCGTTTCGGCATGTCGGCCAACGCTACGCCTTTGGGGCCGACCATACCGAGCCGCGCCTTCAATGATTGTGGCTGGTTATCAAACAGGGCCGCATAATAAGTGGCGTTCGACATCACGTTTTTTACATAGCCACGGGTTTCGGTAAAGGGGATGGTTTCAGCGAAGATTGCCCCTTCCACCGTGCGCGACAAGCTGGCGCGCCAGTTACGCGGTCGGCCAGGGCCGGCATTATAGGCAGCCGTTGCCAGGGTTTGCGAGCCATCCAGATTGCCCAGCACCATATTCAAATAATTGGTGCCGAGCAAAATATTGGTGCGAATATCGTTCACCTGATCTGGCGCAAAGCTGTTCAGGCCAATTTTTTGTGCCACAAAGCGCGCTGTCGCAGGCATGAGTTGCATTAAACCGGAAGCGCCGACGCTGGAACGCGCGTTCAGGATGAAGCGCGACTCTTGCCGGATCAAACCATACACCCAGGCCTTGTCCAGACCCAGGCTACGGGTGTTGACTTGCATGATGTCGTTATGCGGCGAAGGAAAGCGCTGGGTGAAATCAAATTCGGTTTTGGTGCGGTCCGAGGTATTGACCATGCGATCGAGGATATGGTTTTCGCGCGCCAGCTCGGCTGCAGCCAGGTGTTCGCGCTCGCTGAAATTGCGCAATTCCCAATTCCATTCGCGCGTGCCCTCAAAGCGCAGTCCCATGGCGAAAAAACGCAACGCGCGCTGCAAACCCTTGTTGCTGCGTATTGCCGTCAGGTCTGCCGGTGTCAGTACGGTTGCTGGCGGAATGGTGATTTTTTGCCCCAGTTCTTCCAGTGCCAGTTGCCCGTAAAAATTGGTCTGCCCGGCAATGCTGTGCCATTGGGTTTGCGCGGCCCCGGCGGCTTGTGCGCCATCGGTTTCCTTGAGCGCGCGCCCATACCAGTAGACCCAGGCCGGGTCGGCGCGCAAGCTGGTCGGCATGGCTTCGATGGCGCTACGCACCAGCTTCCAGTCGCCAGCACGCAAGGCGCTACGCACGCGCCACTGATAGCCTTCGGTGGAAAGCACCGCACCCGGGGTTTTACTCCAATAATCATAGGCTTCCGGGTATAAATTCAGCGCCGCTGGCAAGGCCAGTTGCGCCCAGGCCTGGGCCTTGCTGGCGGCAGGCAATTTACTACCGGCATCAAGCAAATTTTGCGCCGCCTGCGTGGCACCACCAGTACGCGCCAAGCGCCCCAGCGCCAGAATATACAGTTCATGTGCCTGTCGCCCGACACCAGGGCCGCGCGCCACCACCTTGGCGGGGCTATCGATGGCGAGGTTGAAGGCCTTGTCCGGCACTTCCAGCATGGCAGCGATCTGGCGCGCCACCCCGAAGGCACTGGTTTCTACCGCCAGCCGTACCTGCTGCCACAATTCGTCCTGATTGAATTGCTGCTGTTCGGCCAGTGTCGCGATCAGGCTAACGCAGGCTTCGCCATATTCTTTGGGGGTTTGCAATAACTCTCGCGCAGCCGGTGCAACCAGCCTGGTTTTGACGGCCTTTGACAGCAGGGCATAACATTTCACCTGGGTGTCATCGGCCAGGGCAAACTTGGGGAATTGCTCATCAAAGTTGGCCCAGTCACGGCGCAAGCCCAGATACAGCAACCAGTCGTTGCGCAAACGGTCGGCGATGGCACTGCCATCGTAACGGTTTAAAAAATCGCGAATCTCGTCTGCACCGTTGCTGCTTGAGTTGGCAGCGCGAAAGCCCGCCTTGATGCGGTAGTAATCAACATAAGAGGGAATATCATATTCTGCCAGTTGTTCTGCCAGCCGTCGGCTGGAGCTGGCATCGCTGCGCATGGCGGCGGCGCGCAAGGCGAGAAAACTGTCATCCTGTGCGCTGGTGCGGCGAGCCGGATTGTTGGCAGCCATGGCTGGGCCTGATGCCAGATTGGCGACCAAAACACCGAGGCACAGCCAGTGCGCCAGACAGGTCGGGGTGAAGTTCCGGATTTTCACGTTCGCACTCTCAAATAAAGGGTAAGATGCCAGTTTTTGTATCAGCCGCCATTATATGACTCATCGCGCGCCAACAACAGAGGATATCATTGCCCCTGCGCCAAACAGACCGGCCATACCGGATAAAGTTGCACTGCGCCGCCAGTTGCTAGCGATGCGCCGCGCCATTACCCCGGAGCAAAAAACGCAATGGGATGATTTGATTGGCCAGCAGCTATGGCAATGGTGCCAGCGCCAACAAGTGCCAAGTCTGGCAGTTTACGCGCCGATTCGCAATGAACCCGACTTAAACGCCACCTTGGTACGCCTGCATCAGGCCGGGGTACAACTATGCCTGCCCGTGGTGCAACAAGCTGATAGCCCGCTGGCATTTGCCCACTGGAGCCCGCAAACAGCCATGACGCGCGACCACTTCGGGGTAGCGGTGCCAGCCTATCCACAATGGTGCCCCTTGCCGGAATATGTTTTGATTCCCTGCGTCGGCTTTAATGCAGCGCGCTTCCGGCTTGGCTATGGTGGTGGATTTTATGATCGCACCCTGGCCGCCGCCAGCCATCCGGTATGCAGCATCGGCATTGCCTATGCTTGCCTGGCACAGGAATTTGAGGCGGGAGAATATGATGTGGCCCTGAGCCGGATTGTGACCGAAC
Source organism: Pseudomonadota bacterium (assembly GCA_039799405.1). GTDB lineage: Bacteria > Pseudomonadota > Gammaproteobacteria > Burkholderiales > Burkholderiaceae_D > CAMBDR01. The sequence continues at coordinate 5,917 of JBDLSU010000545.1, forward strand.
AGGGGACTTGCTGAATCATCGATATAAACTGCGCAAACCATGCAAGCTGCCCAGACAGCGCAGCGCTTATTTGCCAATACAAAAACGGCTGAAAATCACGCCAAGCAAATCGTCGGAAGTAAATTCCCCGGTAATACTGGAGAGCCGCTCTTGCGCCAGGCGCAATTCTTCAGCGAATAAGTCCAGCGCCTGATCCTGTTGTTCGGCATGCTGGGCCGCGTTTTGCAAATGCTGATAAGCCGAGCGCATCGCCAGCAAATGCCGTTCGCGCGCCAAATACACTGATTCGCCAGTTTGCTGCCACCCGGCCATGCGCAACAATTCATTGCGCAGCAAATCGATGCCACTCCCCTCTTGCGCCGACATATAGATATGGGTCGCGTCCGGCATCATGTCCAACCCTGGCTTATGGCCGGACAGATCAATCTTGTTCCAGATCCGGATCACCGGCACGTTTTCCGGAAAGGCCGTGACGATTTCATCATCGGCACGGGTCGGGCCACGGCTGGCGTCGAGCAAATGCAAGATCACATCGGCTTTTTGCACTTCCTGCCAGGTGCGCTCAATGCCAATACGCTCAACCTCATCGCCCACATCGGCCGCGTTGCGAATGCCTGCGGTATCGATCAGGTTAAGTGGAATGCCATTGATTTGAATGGTTTCGATAATCTTGTCGCGGGTGGTGCCAGCAATGGGCGTCACAATCGCTACATCGGAACCCGCCAACGCGTTGAGCAAGGAGGATTTGCCCACATTCGGCTGCCCGGCCAGCACCACTTTCAAGCCGTCGCGCAGCAATGCGCCCTGCACTGCCTGGGCAAACACTTGCCGCACACGCTCCAGAATGGCATTCAATTGGCCCAGGGCATCCGACTTTTGCAAAAAGTCGATTTCTT
>JBDLSU010000546.1:0-3146 GCA_039799405.1 Pseudomonadota bacterium
TCACGCCCTGTTTTTCAAAGTGATGGTGTATGACGATGCCATCCGGATCAAGCTTTTTCCCAACCCGCAACGCTGCCCAAACTCACTGGCCAATGCCATCACGGCCCGCCTGCAACAGGCAATCAAGCAGCTTGCGAACCTGTCTGGCGGCGATTAGATATATTTCACAATATTTCAGAATAAAACATTGTGTTGCAACGCAATTCTTGTATCATGCGTTCTGCGTGGCAAGGCATCAGGAAATATGATGCCTTGTACGCATGATTCAGTACAACCTGTTAATCACCATACCATTGAGTGACGCAAACCGTGCAGGTCTACCATTCAACTCTTACCATTTTCAAATGATGAAAAAACTATTTTTACTGCTTTCCCTCGTCGCAGGCTTCGCCAATGCCGGCCCAGTCTACACCCCCGGTTCGGCCCGCATCAGCTCGCCGATTGCCACCACGACCGTGCATGCTAACAATATCCCGGTTTCCTTTTCGGCAGTATGTCCCGGCGGCCCTTACGTCCTGAAATGGGCATTCGACAGCGGCACCGGCCCATTCACCACCGCCACTTTCTATGACTCGATTTCGATCAACTTTATTACCAAGTTGCCTGTGGGTCGCCATTCCTTAATCGTGATTTCGCCATGCGGCTGGACTGGTACGACGTTTGACGTTGTGCCCTGATTGTAAAATCGGCATTATCTGCACTATCTGCACTATCTGCATTAATTGCTTGCGTCCGGAGCGCTCCGGATGCAGCATGCTTCAACAAGCTTCAACGACAAAACTTAAAGCGATCAGCGTTAAGGCAGGATCGAAAAAACGGCCATCAATTGAGTTCGTAATCAAACTCATAAAAATGTTTGCCATCCTTGATGATGATGGCCATCTGCCCGCTCAAGCCGACCAGTTCACCCGTGCCGGAATCCGGCACCACGGCGAGGCTCAAAGTTTGATTGCCAGCGCTCATGCTACCGGAATGCTGCAACACAAAGCTGCCGCTTTTGCCCTGTAACTTGCCACGCACCTGTTCGATAGCGACATAGCCTGCCGATGTGGGCACGCTGGTGCGCGCGCTCAGCATTTCGCCCTGGCTGCTGGCTTCCAGATCGCCAAAAAATTGCTTGTCAATCGAGAGTCTGCCCAGCGCAATACCGTCGCTACCGGTGGCATAGCCAGACAAGGGTTGCAGCTTGACTTCAAAGGTGCCGGAGATTTTCATGATAGGGATTGGCGCAGCGCCATCGGGTGGGAGAGGCCGCAATTATAGAGGAATATGGATCAGAACTGGCGCAGTAATTCAAACGCGGCAATGGCACAGGCATTGGCGACATTCATTGAAGAATTGTGCCCACGCATGGCGATGTGTACGGTGGCGTCCGACGCATCCAGCAGGGCCTGGCTGACCCCGGCATTTTCACTGCCCAGCACCAGCGCAATTTTTTGCGGAGGCTGTTTTGCAAACTGGCGCAGTTCGATGCTGGCGGAGGTAATTTCCAGGCTGACGATGGTATAGCCATCTTGTTTGAGTTGCGCGATCAGGGCCAGTGGTTCTGGCACATATTGCCAGGCCACGTATTTTTCACTGGAGCGCGAGGTTTTTTTGATTTTGCTGTTGGGTGGCTGCGGCGACGTACCGGAGAGCCAGATTTTTTCCAGCCCCAGTGCATCGGCTATGCGAAACAAGCTGCCAATGTTCATTGGCACGTCTATATCATGCGCGATCAGGCACAGCGGGAAAGTCGGCTGGTGGCAGTCTTGCGCCTGGCAAGACTGCTCTCGCTGCTGGCGATGGTGCTCATGATCCAACTGTAAATTAACCATGCCAGCCCAGCCTTGAAGATGGGGCACACGGCATCAAAGCGCTGCCCCGATTGTTTGACACATCAATATTTGAAACGCTTTTCCGCCACCCGGTCTGCCACCACGCTGGTGGAAACACCTTCGTGTACGGCACGCTCAAATACTTCGGTCAGGGTTTCACCAATGCGACGTACATGGGCTTCGACGCCGGATTCCGGCTTGTTCAAATATTCGTAGCACACCTTGATAATGCCACCGGCGTTGATGACGAAATCCGGCGCATACAAAATGCCGCGTTTCAACAGCAAATCGCCCATGTCAGCCGTGGCCAACTGGTTGTTGGCGGCACCGGCGACGATTTTGGCTTTCAGGCGGTTGATGGTATTCGGGTTAATGGTGGCACCGAGCGCGCAAGGTGCGTAGATATCGGCTTCCACATCATAAATTTCATCAATGCCGACCACTTTGGCATCAAGCTCACGGCGCGCACGCTCCAACGATTCGGCATCGATATCCGACACAATCAATTTGGCACCGGCTTCATGCAACTGACGCGCATAGTCGTAACCGACATGCCCCAGCCCCTGCAAAGCCACCACCAGACCTTCGAGCGAATCGCGCTTCAAATGATGTTTCACCGCCGCTTGCGCACCGACAAAGCAACCCAGCGCGGTGAATGGCGAAGGATCACCGGAGGCCCCCAAACCCGCGACAAATTTGGTTTTCTTGGCCACAAACGCCATATCAGCCGGGCTGGTGCCCACGTCTTCCGCCGTCACATAACGCCCACCCAGCCGTTCCAGCGCTTCGCCCAGTGCTTCAAACAGGGCTGGGGTCTTGTCTTTTTTCGGATCGCCAATAATCACACTCTTGCCACCGCCAATCGGCAAACCCGCCACCGCATTCTTGTAAGTCATGCCGCGCGACAAACGCAACACATCATTCACCGCTTGCGCTTCGTTAGCGTAATTCCACATACGGCAACCACCCATGGCCGGGCCAAGGTGGGTATTGTGGACAGCGATAATGCCTTTGAGGCCGGATTTGGGTTCTGAGACGAAGACCACTTGTTCGTGATCATCAAAATTGTGTTCATTGAAGATGAAAGTGCTCATGCAGGAAGGCTCCGAATAATTTTGCGCCGGAAAGCGTAAAACAAGGGTTAACTCATGTCGGCAGGATAGGGCCGGACACAAACGATGTGGGCGATTTTGTCGCCAGCGCGATAGTATAGCCGAAGGCACACATACGCAACAACCCAAAAAGCACTCAAGGAGAAGGCATAAGCAAAATAACAGGTACGAACTTTAACTTTCAACCAGCTCGCGTAACACATCCGGATGCGCCATT
>JBDLSU010000547.1:0-5138 GCA_039799405.1 Pseudomonadota bacterium
TGCCAGCACCAGTGAGCAAATGGCCGAGCCGGTCAAAGCCCGCCGTGGCAGCAAACCGGTCAAAATCCCGAAAACCAAACCCCAGATCGATCCGGAAAACAAAGCCGAGCCAGTAGCCAAGCCGGAACCTGCCGCCAAGCCGGAACAACCGGCTGGTAGCGATGCGGGTGCCAGCAGCTATACGGTAAAGCCAGGCGATACGCTCGGACGGATTGCGGGTAAAGTACGGGGCAGCGGCGTGTCGCTGGATCAAATGCTGGTGGCCTTGTACCGCGCCAATGAACAAGCCTTTGTCGCTGGCAATATGAATCGCTTGCGCTCAGGTCAGATTCTGCAAGTACCGGATGCCGAAGCGGCCAAGGGCCTGGGGCAGGATGAAGCCCATAAGATCGTGATTGCCCATTCTTCCGACTTTAACAGCTATCGTGGCAAACTGGCAGGGCAGGTCGCCACCAGTGAGCCAACCAAAACCACCGAACCGAGCCAGTCTACCGGCAAGGGCAAGATTGAAACCAAGGTGGAAGGGCCGAAAACTCCGACCAGTTCAGCTCCCGACAAACTGATTTTGAGCAAAACCATCAGTGCATCGGCTTCTGCCAAAGCGGGCAAACCGACGGTTGAAGAAAAAATCGCCAGCCAGAAAGCTGCCAGCGAAAATGCCAACCGCGTCAAAGAGCTGGAAAAAAACGTTGCTGACCTGAAGCGCCTGTCTGAACTGAAAGCCAAAACCCTGGCCGAGCAAGAAGCCAAGGCCAAAGCCGCCGCTGACGCCAAGGCTGCTGCTGACGCCAAAAAAGCCGCCGATGCCCAGGCTGCACTTGATGCCAAAGCCGCCGCCAAAGCCAAACTCGAAGCCGATCTGAAGGCCGAAGCCGACGCCAAGGCCAAAGCACGGGCTGAAGCTGCCAATGCCTCCGCCAAAGCCAGTGCTTCGGCTGAAGTTACGCCACCTGTTGCCACGCCTGCACCGGTTGCGACGCCAGCACCGGAAGCGGTCAAGCCAACGCGGCCACGTCCTGTGGTGCCACCACCACCGCCCCCACCGGAACCAAGCCTGATCGACGCCGTACCCGGCGGTGCCATGGGGCTGGGTGCAGCAGGTGGTTTGCTGGCCTTGCTGGGCGGGTTCTTCTTCTACAAAAAACGTAAAGAAAAATCCGAACCCAAATATGAAAGCAGCAGCATGCTCAATGAATCGAGCATGCAGGCCAATTCCATGTTCGGCTCCACCGGCGGCCAAAGTGTTGACACCAATAACAGCGTGTTCAATTCCAACTTCGCGCCATCGGCCAGCCAGCTCGATACCAACGAAGTTGATCCTGTAGCCGAAGCCGATGTGTACATCGCCTATGGCCGCGATGTGCAGGCCGAAGAAATCCTCAAGGAAGCCTTGCGAACTCAGCCGGAACGCAATGCGGTGCGCCTGAAACTGCTGGAAATCTATGCCAATCGCAAAGATACCCGTTCGTTTGAAGTGCAAGCGGGCGAATTGTATAGCGTGACGCATGGTGAAGGCGATGACTGGGCGCAAGCGGCCAGCATGGGCATGAGCATTGATCCGAATAATCCTTTGTACGCGGGTGCCGATTCCGAAGCCACCATGGTGGCCAAGCAGCCGGTACTGCACGCTGCCACCGAGCCGCTGGAAGATCTTGACCCGGATGCGATGCTGGTTTCGACCCAGCAGCCAACCGCCAAGCTGGATGATTCGGCACTTGATCTGGATTTGTCGGCACCAGCACCGGCCGAAGATGATTTCGACTTCAATCTCGATGAGTTGAATGCCGCCCCGGCACCGGAGCCCGAGCCTGCGCCCGCTCCGGCACCTGCGCCTGCGCCAGTTGAAGAAGACCATACCCTTGATTTTGATCTGGGTGGTTTGGCCTTTGAGCCGGAAGCCAAGGAAGCTGTCAAACCGGCCCCGGCCCCGGCGCCTGCACCAGTTGTGGAGCCGCAAAACTTTGCGCCGGAAATGGACTTTGGCCTGAACGAGCCAGCCGCACCGGAACCAATCGCGCCAGCCGCACCGGAACTGAGTGGCTTGGACGATTTTAATTTCGACTTGCCAGTCAGCGCCGAACCAGAGCCGGAAGTCATTGCTGCCCCGATGCCAGTTGAGGAGCACAGTTTCGATCTGGATTCGATGGATTTTGGTTTGTCCTCAACCCCGGAAGCGGTGCCAGCCCCGGCGGCACCGACCGAAGCAGAAATGTCGCTGGACGACTTCTTTGCGACGCCAAAACTGGAAATTCCTGACGAAGACCAGACCATTGTCGGTAGCTCGCCAACTGCAGCCGCACCACAGGCACACGAGTTTGATCTGTCCGGCATCGATCTCGATCTGGACATGGGTAGTAGCGCCGCAGCCGAACCGGTGGCCGATATTGCTCATGACAATCTGGACGCGTTTGCCGTTGGTGAAGATCCTTCTGCCGATCAGGTGGAAATGGATACCAAGCTTGATCTGGCAATTGCTTACCAGGAAATCGGTGACAAGGAAGGTGCGCGCGAATTGATCGATGAAGTGATCAAGGGCGGTACGCCTGAGCAAGTGGAAAAAGCCAAGGCGATGCGCGCCAAGCTGGGCTGATCTGTGAACTGACGGTCATGGCATGAATCTGGGCGCGACTTTGGGTCGCGCCCTTTTTTTTCGGTGGTGGAACTTGAAACGGATCGTATTAGGACTGCAGTATGACGGCGCTCCCTGGCTGGGTTATCAAACCCAACCGCATGGCTGCACCGTGCAAGATCATCTGGAAGCAGCAATTCAACAATTTTCCCTGCAAAAAGTGCGTACCGTCTGCGCTGGTCGTACCGACGCCGGTGTGCATGCACTGGAGCAGGTGGTGCACTTTGATATTGATTTGTCGCGCAACGCCTTTTCCTGGGTGCGCGGCGTGAATGCCTATTTGCCACCCGCGATTGCGGTGCGCTGGGCTTGCGAAGTGCCGGGCGATGCGCCGGCCGGGAACGATGGTCAGGGCGATGGTGATCAGGCTGATGCCAACGGCAATCACGGCACACTGCTGGCGGGGGAAACCGACAGCGCGGTTTATGTACCTGGCATGGCCAGCGTGCCGCAGCATCAGGGTGGCTTTCATGCGCGCTTCAGCGCGCGCGCCCGTACTTACCACTATGTGTTGTACAACCATGCGGTGCGCAGCCCGGTATTGCGCGCCAAGGTGGGCTGGGTATTTCGGCCGCTCAACGTGGAATTGATGCAGCAGGGGGCCAATTATCTGCTCGGCACCCATGATTTCACCACCTTTCGCGCCGCCCAGTGTCAGGCCAAAACCCCGGTTAAGGAAATGTATTCGATCCAGATTCAGCGCCATGGCGATTTGATTATTTTCACCCTGCGTGCCAGTGCATTCCTGCACCACATGGTGCGCAATATCGTCGGCTCGTTGATTTGCGTCGGTAGTGGCAATAATCCGCCGGAGTGGATGCAGGATCTGCTGCAATCGCGCGACCGCAGCCGTGCAGCCCCCACCTTTATGCCGGATGGCTTGTATCTGGCCAAAATTGATTATGAACCGCACTGGAATTTGCCGCAGGAATCCAGTTTGTTGCCATGGTTTGGCTAATCAGGTAAACAAGGAGAACCGTTTGAAACGTACCCGGATCAAAATTTGCGGCTTCACCCGTGAGCACGATATTGCCGAAGCGGTTGAGGCCGGGGTCGATGCGCTGGGCCTGGTGTTTTACCCGAAAAGCGCACGTTACGTTACGCCGGAACGGGCGGCGCAACTGGTGGCAGGCTTGCCGCCGTTTGTGAATGTGGTGGGCCTGTTTGTCAATGCCTCCGCCAGTTCTATTGAACAGGTGTTGCAACAGGTACCGCTGTCGATGCTGCAATTTCATGGCGACGAAAGCCTGGAGCAATGCTGCGCGCTGGCGCATGCGGTGCAGCGCCCATTTATGCAGGCGCAGCGCATTTTGCCCGACACCGACCCGAATAGTTTGCTACAATGCGATCAAACATTTATCGCCACCTCCCGTTTGTATGCGGGCTTGCTGCTCGACACCCATGTCGAAGGTTATGGTGGCGCAGGAAAGGTCTTCGATTGGTCTCTCATTCCAAAAGAGCTCGCGCCTCGGGTCGTTTTGAGTGGTGGCTTGAACGTACACAACATCACTGATGCCGTGCAGCAGGTGCGCCCTTACGCGGTCGATGTCAGCAGTGGCGTCGAGTCTGGCAAGGGCATAAAAGATGCTGCACTGATGCGCGCTTTTGTTGCTGCGGTGCGTGCAGCCAATTTTCAGGCTTGAGTACGGTTTGCCCATGATTGCCCATAAGTGTCAGGAGGCAATCGGCAAATTCGACTCAGACTGCCATTATTCTCTCAGTGAAAGAATTACCATGAAATCCTTGAATATCGACGCGGCCGCGCCGCTGTTTCATGCCACCAATTATGCCTTCCCCGATACCCGTGGTCATTTTGGCCAATATGGCGGTAGCTTCGTATCCGAAACCTTGTCGTATGCCTTGAGCGAACTCGATCTGGCCAATGCCAAGTACAGTAAAGACCCCGACTTTCTGCGTGAATTTCGCTATGAACTCAAGCATTTTGTCGGCCGCCCATCCCCCATTTATCACGCCAAACGCTGGTCTGAAGAGCAGGGCGGGGCGCAGATTTATTTCAAGCGTGAAGACTTGAACCACACCGGCGCGCACAAAATCAATAATGTGATCGGTCAGGCCCTGCTGGCAAAACGCATGGGCAAACCGCGTGTGATCGCCGAAACCGGGGCCGGGCAACATGGCGTCGCCACCGCCACCATCTGCGCCCGCTTCGGGCTGGAATGCGTGGTGTATATGGGCAGCGAAGACGTGGCGCGCCAGGCGCAAAACGTGTACCGCATGAAGTTGCTGGGGGCTACCGTGGTGCCTGTCGAATCCGGCTCCAAAACCCTGAAAGATGCGCTCAATGAAGCCATGCGCGACTGGGTTACCCATGTCGAAAATACCTTTTACATCATTGGCACCGTGGCAGGGCCGCATCCTTATCCGATGCTGGTACGCGATTTTCAATCAGTGATCGGTGAAGAATGCCTGCTGCAAATGACCGCCATGACCGGACGCCAGCCGGATTACGTGCTGGCCTGTGTTGGCGGTGGCTCGAACGCAATGGGTA
>JBDLSU010000548.1:0-3405 GCA_039799405.1 Pseudomonadota bacterium
GCAAAAAGTCGGGATTGATGAAATCCTGCGTGCCATCCAGGTCACCAACCAAAACCTGCCGGCTGGCAATATCAGCTATGGCAGCAAGGAACAATTGATCCGGGTCGAAGGCAAGATCAAGGAAACCCGTGGTTTTGGCCGCATCATTGTGGCGCAGCGCCCCGGTGGCACGGTGTATCTGGAACAAGTGGCCGAGATTGTGGATGGCGAACACGAAGAAAATTCGATCTCGCGCATCAATGGCAAACCCGCCATCAGCTTTTATGTCACCAAAACCCAGGAAGCCAATATTGTCGAAGTGGGTGAAGCGGTAAAGAAAGCGATAAACCGCATCAGCCAGGAATTGCCCAAGGACGTGAAGCTGCGCCTGCTCGATTCCGATTCCGAAAACATCCAGGCTGGCATCGATAACGTCAAGCACACCATCATCGAAGGCGCTGGCCTGACCATGATTATTGTGTTTTTGTTCTTGCACTCCTGGCGCAGTACCATCATTACCGGTTTGACCTTGCCGATTGCGGTCATGGCCAGCTTTATCGCCATGTACGCCATGGGCTTCACACTGAATAATCTGACCCTGATGGCGCTGAGCCTGTGTATTGGCTTGTTGATTGACGATGCGATTGTGGTACGCGAAAACATTGTGCGCCACCTGCATATGGGTAAAAATCACCGCGATGCCGCCAGCGATGGTACCAATGAAATCGGTCTGGCCGTCATGGCAACCACCTTTGCGATTGTGGCGGTATTTGTACCCGTGGCCTTCATGCAGGGTATTATCGGGCGCTTTTTCTTCCAGTTTGGCATTACCGTCACGGTAGCGGTGCTGGTTTCGCTGTTCGTCAGCTTTACGCTCGACCCGATGCTGTCTTCGGTTTGGCCCGATCCAGTGAAAAACCGCTTCAAATATCTGCCCTGGCTGGGGCACTTCATGAACTGGATTGAAGCCCAGGTAGAAAAACTGCACCATCTGTATGGCAAGGCCCTGGCATGGGCACTGGTTTGGCGCAAAACCACGCTGGGCTTGGCGCTGGCGATATTTGGCAGCAGCTTTTTGTTATTCCCGTTCATTGGTGGTGAATTCATGCCGCAATCGGATCGTGGCTATATTTCGTTGAGCGTGAAAACCCCGGTCGGCTCCAGCCTCGAATACACCAACAGCAAGGTATTGCAGGTGGAAGCGGCCTTGAAGGAATTCAAGGAAATTGACAGCATCATTACCCGCGTCGGTGACAATGAAGGGCGCAATAATGCCCGCGTGGATTTGAAGCTGACCGATAAAAAAGTCACGCATCGCCGTTCGCAACAAGAACTGGAACCGCTGCTGCGCAAGCGCATCAGCACCATTGCCGGGCTGGAAACCTCGGTCGGTGGCTTCAAACCGATTTTCATTGCAATTTTGGGTCAGGACGTGGGCAAGATCGATAGCGTGGCGCGCGATTTGATGGCGAAGATGGCCAAGGTCAAAGGCGTGGTGGATGTGGAATACAGCCTGGCCAAAGCCAATCCCTCCACCACCATCAAAATCAATAATGAACTGGCCAGCGATCTTGGTTTGTCGGTGCAACAAATCGGCAGCGCCCTGCGCCCCTTCATTGCTGGCGATACGGTCAGCCACTGGCAAGCCAGCGACGGGCAAAACTATGAGGTGAATGTGCAATTACCCAAGTCCGGTCGTCAGAAAGTACGCGATATTGCCGATTTATCCCTGGCCAGCAACAAGCTTGATGCCGATGGCAAACCGGTGATGATCCCGCTGCGCCAGGTGGTGGAATTTATCCCGTCCTCCAGCCCGCAAGCAATCAAGCGCCAGGATTTGCAACGCCGGGTCGCGATTTATGCCGGGATTGAAGGCCGTAGCGAAAATGAAGTCAATACCGACATCACCAAAATCACCAAGGCCATGGTCTTGCCTGAGGGGGTGCGCTTCGATATTGGTGGCCGCGCCGAAGAAAACGCCGAAATCATGGGCTCGGCCCTGGGTGCGGTGGCAATTGCGATTATCTTCATCTATCTGGTGCTGGGTTCGCAGTTTGGCAGCTTCTTGCAACCCGTTGCGATCATGGTGTCGCTGCCGTTGTCGCTGGTGGGGGTCTTCCTGGCGCTGGTGCTGACTGGCAGCACGCTGAATATCTTCTCGATCATCGGCTGTATCATGTTGCTGGGGCTGGTCACCAAGAACGCGATTTTGCTGGTGGACTTTGCCAATCAGGGCCAACGTGAAGGCATGAGCCGGATCGAAGCGCTGCTACAAGCCGGACAAGTACGCTTGCGCCCGATCCTGATGACCACGCTGGCGATGGTGTTTGGTATGTTGCCAATGGCGATTGGCCGTGGTGATGGTGGTGAAATGCAAGCCCCGATGGGACGCGCGGTGATTGGCGGGGTAATCACCTCCACCATTCTGACGCTGGTGGTAGTGCCGGTGGTGTACACCTATCTGGATTCGCTTGGCAAGCGCATTGTGCGCTGGTTCAAAAAGGGCGAAGAAGAAGCTGAAAAAGAAGCTGAAAAAGAAGAGCATGCCGCCCACATCGAAGCCCCGGTAGTGATGAGCAAATAAATCGGCTGGCTAAAAAACCAACGGGGCGCGCAACGGGAAACCGCTGTGCGCCCTGTTTTTATCAGAAGCTGGCAAAGAACATACTGACCTGGGCGAAAGCCTCAGGTGCGGTGCGGGCAATCGGTCTTGACGCAGTTGACATAAATCGACAGCGAATGCTCGGAAATTTCAAAACCGCGTTCGCGTGCAATTCTTTGCTGGCGCTGTTCGATCTCGGCATCGCAAAATTCTTCCACCCGGCCGCAATCAACACAGACCAGATGGTCATGGTGTTCGCCCTCGTTCAATTCAAAAATCGCCTTGCCGGATTCAAAATGATTGCGATGCAACAGGCCCGCCTGCTCGAATTGCATCAGAACCCGGTACACTGTGGCCAGACCGATGTCCATGTTTTCACTTAACAGCACTTTGTAGACATCTTCGGCAGTCAGGTGGCGAATTTTGCTACTTTGGAAAATTTCCAGGATTTTCAGGCGAGGTAAGGTGGCTTTCAAACCGCTGGATTTCAAATCAGAGGGGGCGTTATTCATGTTTCTTACTCACTGAAGGATCAACTGCATTATGATATAGGGTTTTGGCACACGCGCTCCACCTGCGCTCAATTTAATTGCGATTACATATGCGTATTTCATCTTCTTTTGTTACAAAAAATTGGCAATTAAGCACTTTTACTCCTTCAACCGCCATCGGTGCTTGCTGTCTGGCGGGTTTCATGCTGGGTCTGGCTGGTTGCGCCAGCAAACCGAATCCGTTGATTGATGATCCCTCGCAAGCTGACTATGTAACGCAAGGCGTCAGTAAAGTCAGCGCCCCGCCGCCCGCGCCCGTCCGCCCGGCCCCCG
>JBDLSU010000549.1:0-10709 GCA_039799405.1 Pseudomonadota bacterium
AAACGGTGTGGGGTGACAGCAAGCTGTGGTATCTGATTGCCGATGCCAACGGCGCTTCCGCCATCACGCCGGGCGCTCCGATCAAAATTCCGGCGCGCATTAATACCGTCAATAATGATGCACAGACCTTTAAACCCTATGATGCTTCCAGCTTGGTTGGCAACACTGCGCCGAGTATTCCGGGGCCACCGCCGGGTGAACCTTGTGGCGGTGCTGGCAAATTCATTGTGGCCATTGTTGCCATCATCGTTACCGTGGCCGTCAGCATCACCACGCTCGGCACTGGCACCGGCCCCACCGCCACCTTCTTTGCTGGCCTGGCCGGAGCCGTGGCAGGCAACGTGGCCAGCCAAGCCGTAGCCATTGGCATTGGCTTGCAAGACGGCTTCAGTTTCAAATCGCTGGCATTGGCCGCTTTGTCTTCTACCGTGTCCGGCGGCATCAACAATTTCGCCAGCACCGGCAGCGCCATTGCCAATGCAGCCATCAGCAACGCCCTCACCCAAGGCATTGCCGTGGCTACCGGACTGCAAGACAAATTTGACTGGCGCGGCGTGGCCGCAGCAGGCATTGGCGCAGGTGTCGGTGAATATGTTGGTGGGAAATTAGGCGTAAGCCGCAATGCACCTGCCAGTTTCGATACTACAGATTTTGCAAAACGATTAATTACAGCGGCGGCGGCCGGGGGCGCGACAGCGATTGCACGCGGTGGGCGAGTTAGTGTTATACAGATTGGCACTGATGCTTTCGGCAATGCCCTCGGCGAATCTCTGGCCGGGCATATCGCTGGCGCGAATGAACGACAGTTGCAACATGATGAAGACGCGCGCGATGATGCCCTGGCCAATGCATTCGGTGTCAAGCCGTCCAATCCAAATGCGCCGATCTATACACAAACTTCTTATTTGCCAGAGCCAAACAAGCAAGCACAAACCATAACAGTACCGCCACTGTTGCCGGAAGAATTCAATGCAAGGCGTCAAAATGTTTTAGACAACCTGCGCTGGGAAATCGCCGGGCAGGAAGCGCGTGAAGATTCATTGATCGGTGCCGACTTCCTGCCAACCGCTGGCCCAACACGTGGCGCGCCGCGTGGGCCTAGCTTCCAGCAACCTGGTAACACCGAGTGGCTAGTTAAAAATGGTCAGTGGGATAGTGCTTTAAACCTGGGCGCTGACCCAACGGGCTTGCTGGGTGAATTACCAGATTTCAAGGTAAGCTTGGCGCAATTGGGGCACGCCGCCGCAAGGGCTCGCATTGATGACATACGTGAACAATTGCTCAAGGCGGGTGTTAAAAATGTGCCAGGTTACAACCTGGACTTGGCCGGGAAAATTGATTTTAATGGCACCACAGAAAACTTGACACGAGTCCTTGAAGATCATGTACGTGATCAACGTTTGCGCGAGACATGGGGCGAGAATTATCAAAATATCCGCATCGGTAAATCACAATTTACCGTGCTTCAATTTGAACAGAAAGTGCTTGATGTGCATTTGCAAGCAACTGACCGCGCGTATAACAAAGGCGTGGATGGCATAGCCGATGGCAGTATTTCGGTGAAGCCAGGGGATTACGCTAGGGCGCTGGGCAGCTACATTGATGAAAAAGTTCGATTTGAACTAAGGGGGTTTGCAATTGCAGAGGGTATCAACGACAGCGCTTTGTCTAACATCTGGGCCATCAATCGCCGGATTAAGAGCAATTCAGTGGCTGGATATGGCGTCCCTGATGGGCGCATTGGGTTGAACCTCTATCACGATACGACACTGGCCCGGAAAAATGGCTACACCGAGCAAATCCAGAAATGGAATACCATTCGCCAAGGCAACTTCATTATTATTCGCCCGAGCGACTTGGGCGGCCCGTATGTGCTTCCCCGTACTTCTATCCAACCATATAACCCACAACCCAAATTACCAGGGAGAAAAGCATAATGTCTTTGAAAGAAAAATTAGCTGACTTTGCGGGTTCGCTGGCTGCTGCTACCGATTACCCGCCAGATGATTACCCAGAATGGAGTTATTGGAACTATGAAACGCACATGGCCGACCTGAAAGGACTGTGGGCAGAAATTCGCACCAAGTTAAAAAAGGATGCTGACAAGATTGACTTTATTGATGGCAAACTGCAAGAAGCATTTGCAGCCTTTGACGCGAAAGAAAAGGCTAAAGGGGTAAAGGCAATTGCAGCTATTTACAATCTCGAAGTGAAAAAGCTACGTTAAATATATATTTCCATAAAAAAACCGCCCGCCTCCCCCAAAGCTACCGGGGGATGTGGGCGTTTCTTTTTAGCTGCTGAAGGTATGCGCGTTATCGGCTGGCAATCTCCGGCGTTAAAATCAGGCAATCCTTTGCCACCAGCACCCGCACGCGGGCATGCAGGGGGAAACCGGCATCGGTGAGCCAGTGGCCACACAAGCGTATCCATGGGGTGGTAGCGTCGGGTTGCGGGTACAGGGTCATTGTTACGGTGACGCGCCGCCAGGGTTTGATCCGGCGTGGCCGGGCGTGCTTGGGTGGTGCGTGTTCTTCTTTAGCTGCTGTCAGCCTTGCCAGCAAAGCTTCAAGTATGCTGCTGGCGCTGGGGCTGGATTCGGTGGTGTTTGCGGGTGCGTGGGCATCCCGTGTATCATCTACGTTAGCCATGATCAACTGCTCCTTAGTTGGTGGTGGTTAGCGGGCTGGTGGTGTTGACGCACCCCGGCCCGCGCTTTTACTGCGTACTACAAAATCATTTTGCTAATGACTGCAATTGCCTTCTGATCAAGAAGGCATCCAGAAATTTCTTGATTACCTCTTTATCCTCATCGGGAAGCTGTTCCACTTCTTGAAATTGCCTGAGCAATTCCTTGTCGTTAAACCGCGCTTTGGCGACGGTGTTAATAGTGCCTTCCAGCAAATAATCGGTCGATACGCCAAGCGCTTCCGCCAGTCGGCGCACCGTGTCACCACTCGGTTGCGCTACCCCCTTCTCATAGCGGCCAATGTGCGTGTAATGCAAGGACGCTAATTTCCCCAATGCTGTTTGAGATAAATTCTTCTGTTTGCGTAGGTCGCGCAATCGTTGCGCGAATCCGTGAATAACTTCAGCCATATCAAGCGCCCTGGTTGTATCTGAATGAAAAATACAACTATCTTGCCTCATAAAGCCTCCAAAATCCACGCCTATACACAGGCATTTATTACTTACACGCTTGACATTATAAAGCGTACTCGCTACAATATCAAGCGTATTCACATAGTTTAGCCAACATTTCGGGCCGATAAAAAATGTCACGTATAGCCAACAGCGAACTAGAACAACTAAAGGCCGAGGTATCGGTAGAGCGCTTGGTAGAGGCGGCAGGCATTGCGCTAAAGAAATCCGGCAAGGATAAGCTGGGGCTGTGTCCGTTTCATGAAGATGCGGAAGCGTCCCTGGTGGTGTCCCCGGCCAAAAATCTTTGGCATTGCTTTAGCTGCCAGATTGGCGGTGGGCCGATTGATTGGGTTATGAAAAGTCGTAGCATCTCGTTCCGCCATGCGGTGGAAGTGCTCAAAGCCGATTCTTCCTTAGCCGCTTCCGGGGTCAGCAGCGCAGCGCGCGCCAGTGTGCGCACCCTGCCCGCGCCTGTGGCGTTTGATGCCGATGATCAGGCGCTGTTGAATCAGTGCGCGGATTATTACCATGAAACCTTGCAGCAGTCGCCGGAAGCGCTGGCGTATTTGAAGGCGCGGGGGCTGGATCACCCGGAACTGGTGGCGCGCTTCAAGCTGGGCTACGCTAACCGCACGCTGGGGCTGAGATTGCCAAGTAAAGACGGCCAGGCGGGGCTGTCGATCCGGACGCGCTTGCAGAAGATTGGTATTTATCGGGAATCCGGGCACGAGCATTTCAACGGTAGTCTGGTGGTGCCGGTTCTGGATGTGGCGGGTAATGTGGTGGAAGTGTATGGGCGCAAGATTCGGGATGATTTGCGCAAGGGTACGCCGCTGCATTTGTATTTGCCGGGGCCGCATCGGGGCGTGTGGAATGAAGCGGCGCTGGCGGAATCGACCGAGCGCGGCCCGAAGGAAGTAATTCTGTGTGAAGCGTTGATCGATGCCATGACATTCTGGTGTGCCGGGTTCACCAATGTGACGGCGGCTTATGGCGTGGAAGGGTTTACGGATGATCACCTGGCCGCGTTCAAGCGCTATGGTATCGAGCGCGTCTTGATTGCTTATGATCGGGATGAAGCGGGGGAACGCGGCGCGGCCAAGCTGGCAGAAAAGCTGATCGAGGCGGGTATCGAATGCTTGCGTGTGCAATTTCCGCATGGTATGGATGCCAATAGCTACGCGCTGAAGCTTACGCCAGCACGGCAAAGCTTGGGGCTGGTGCTGCGCCAGGCTGAGTGGGTCGGTCGGGCTGCTGGCACACCTGCGCCTGCGCGCGTAAACGCAGCACCCGCACCTACTCCCGAGCCAGCACCTATGCATGAGCATGCACCCGTGCCTACACCCGAGCCTGCGCCAGCGCAGGAGCGCGCGCCTGTGCCTGCGCCTACACACGTATACGAGCGCACACACGAGAGCGCGCCAGCGCAGCCAGGCGCAGCGCAAGGGGAATTGCTGTTAGTCCTGGGCGAAAAGGACGCGGCGCCGCGCCAGTGGCGCGTGCGTGGCTGGCATAAGAATCTGTCGCCAGAACAGATGCGCGTCAATGTCCAGGTGCGGCGCAGTGTGGCAGGCTTGCCGGATATGTACCACGTCGATACGCTCGATATGTACACCGCGCGCGGGCGCGCTGCTTATATCAAACAAGCGGCGATTGAGTTGGGCTTACCGGAAGCAGATATCAAGGCTGATCTGGGCCAGGTGCTGTTGCAGTTGGAAGCGTTGCAAGATGAAGCGATCCGCTCGCACGCCAAACCGCAAAGCCAGGTGAAGGCGATCAGCGCCAGCGATGAAGCGACCGCGCTGGCGCTGCTGCAAGCGCCTGATCTGGTGGCGCGCATTGTGGCGGATATGCATGCTTGTGGCGTGGTGGGGGAAGCGAATAATTTGCTGGCCGGGTATCTGGCCGCTGTTTCCAGAAAACTCGATACGCCACTGGCGATTCTGATTCAGTCTTCCAGTGCTGCGGGTAAGTCAAGTCTTATGGATGCGGTGCTTGCCATGGTGCCGGAAGAGGAACGGATGCTGTACAGCGCCATGACCGGGCAAAGCTTGTTTTATCTGGGCGAAACCGATATGCAACACAAGATTCTGGCGATTGCCGAAGAGGAAGGCGTGCGCCAGGCGGCTTATGCGCTCAAGCTGCTGCAAAGTGATGGCGAGTTGACGATGGCATCGACTGGCAAGGACGACGTTACCGGGGAACTAACCACGCGCCAGTACAAGGTGAAGGGGCCGATTATGCTCATGCTCACCACCACCGCCATCGATGTGGATGAAGAATTGATGAACCGATGCCTGGTGTTGACGGTGAATGAAAGCCGGGAACAAACGCGCGCCATTCACGAGCGCCAGCGCAGCAAGCAGACCTTGGCCGGGTTGCTTGCTGCCAATGACAAGCAAGCGCTTACGCAGTTGCATCAGAATGCACAGCGGCTCTTGCAGCCGGTAATGGTGGTGAATCCGTTTGCGGATCAACTGACGTTTATGTCAGACAAGACGCGCACGCGGCGCGATCACATGAAATACCTGACCTTGATCCGCGCCATCACCCTGCTCCATCAGCACCAGCGCCAGGTTCACACCGTCGAGCATCGCGGCCAGGCGCTGGCGTATATCGAAGTCAGCCAGGCCGATATTGCGCTGGCTAACAGCATCGCGCATGAAGTGCTGGGTAGCACGCTGGACGAATTGCCGCCACAAACGCGGCGCTTGCTAACCCAGCTTCAGCCCTGGGTGAAAGAACAGGCGCAGGCGCAAGGTTTGTCAGTGGCAGAGTTCCGTTTTACGCGCAAGGCGGTGCGTGATGCCTTGCACTGGGGGGATACGCAATTGAAATTGCACCTGGCGCGTCTGGCGGATCTGGAATACCTGTTGGTGTATCGGTGCGGATCGGTGCGGGGTGCGGCCCACTTTGAATATGAAATGGTATTTGACGGCAGCACAGACGGTGGCGCGCACCTGTCGGGCTTGATTGATGTCAATAGGCTGGGGTACGACGGCATTCGGTCGGGGTTAAATGCGTATCAGTCGGATGAAGGCACTCATCAGGCGGGGCTTGGTCGGGGCAAAGTCGGCCCAAAGTCGGGGCTTGGTCGGGGTACTAAAAACGCGGGTTTCTCCTATGAAGATTCGCCTAAACCAGCAAAAAACGCCAAAACGCATGTATACGGGGAAGGCGAGAATCGTAGTTCTGGCGTCGTAGTTGGCGTCATAAATGGTCAGGCGCGGGGTTAGCCATGCGCACGGGCAAGAAGAATCGCAATAGCGGCAAGCCGCGCTTTGGCAAGGCAGTGGGTGACCCGCGTGATGCGCGCGGCATGTATTGCGCCATGCTGCGCTTCATCGAGCATCGCGGCGTGCTGGGCGGTACTGCTTCCAGCCTGTACGGCCTGGAGCGCTACCTGCGGGACTTCATCGAGTGGGCGGACGCGCGTAGCATTACGCATCCGGAACACGTCACGCAAGCCATACTGGAGCGTTACCAGCGCTGGCTGTACCACTATCGCAAGCAAGACGGTGCGCCGCTCTCGATTTCCAGCCAGCGCGGCAAATTGGTTCCTGTGCGGGTGTTCTTCAAGTGGTTGACGCGCAGCGGGCAGATTCCGGCCAACCCTGCGGCGGAACTGGATTTGCCCAGGTCAATCCGGCGCTTGCCGCGCCATGTGCTGACAGTGGACGAAGTGGAACAGGTGCTGGCTGGCGCAGACACGGGTACCGCGATAGGGTTGCGGGATCGCGCCATGATGGAAGTGTTGTATGCCACGGGCATGCGGCGGATGGAAATTGCCAATCTGGAGATTACGGATATCGATCAAAGCCGGGCGGTGGTACTCATCCGTGAAGGTAAGGGGCGCAAAGATCGCTTGATCCCGCTGGGGGAGCGCGCCCTGCACTGGGTGCGCCAGTATCAGGAGCGCAGCCGGGAGCAATTGCAATGGAATGCACAGGAGTTGACCTTGTTTCTTGGCATCGAGGGCTTGCCGCTCTCGCCTGTCTGGCTTTCTACCGTCATTGCGCGCTATGTCGAAAAGGCCGGCATTGGCAAGCATGGCGGTTGCCACTTGTTTCGCCACACCATGGCAACGCTGATGCTGGAAGGCGGGGCCGACATTCGATTCATTCAGGCCATGCTGGGGCATGCGGAAATCTCCACGACACAGATTTATGCCCAGGTGGCAGTGCGTCAACTGCAACTGGTGCATGCGCGCACGCATCCGGGGGCATTGCGGCGCGCACGGGGCGCGGATGCGGCCACAGCAAGCGCTCAAGACAACCAGGCCGCTGCGGCGCTTTTAGAGGCGCTGACGGCGGAATATGAGGAAGAGGAAGGAGAGCAATCATGATCAAAATCGAATTGGATTTAAGCCAGGATGAAGCCAGCGCGTTTGCGCAGTTCTTAAAGCGGGTGTATCTGAGCCACTACAGGCCGCTGGCAAAGAACGATGATGAAGCGTATGAAATGATGGCGGCCAGTGAGAAACTGCGGGCGGCGTTTGCGCAGGAAGGGATTGCGCCGCGTTAGCTGCGGGCGGGCGGCTGACTGCAAGGCAAATCCAGTCGCTGCGCGAGAGGAAACACCGGAAACGGCAGGTGGTGGCGCTGCGCGCCACCACCTGGACGGCCAGCCAGGCGCGTTGCGATCAGAGCAAAACCTGCAATCAGATTCACAATATTACCCATAGTTACATTCAGTGCGATATCAACCCGACACTTCGATTCTTTGGATGCGACGGCCAGATCCAGGAGAACCGACGACGGCAGAAACAGGGCCAGAATCAGCGCCGACAGCAGCAGAACCGCCAGCAGCGACACCAGCGCCAAGGCCGACGCCTGAGCCAAAACCAGCGCCAGCAGCAAGACAAAAACCACCAGCACGGCAAGGCGTTGGATCATTTGGCCAGCGCTGCTTGACGGATTTGGCCAAGGGCGGCGGTTGCGGGTTGCGCCACCAAGTCATAAGGCGCAGCGGCCAGTTTCCGGCTCCAGCAGCGGCGCATTGCTGTGGGGCTAACGCGCCACTTCGTGCCCTTGCATGCGCCAGCGCTGGCCCAGGGGAAAGAGTAAAGTCCAGTAGTCCAAGGTTACCCCAGCTACAAAGCCAAGCCTGTTCAGTGCGGCCAGAGGGCCGCAGTAGTCCAGCCGCTTGCGCGGTCTGAACTACAGGCAAAGCAAATCAGCGCTTCGCGAGGTAACGGCGCAGTGGTGGCGGGGTAAATGCCTGCGGCATTTAACATAACGCAACATTACGTCGAAGTTGCGCCATTCGCGCTGGCGCGCTCGGTGGCACAACCGCTACGCTGCGCTGCGCGCCCTTCGGGTTCGCGTAACGTGTGCGTTATGTCTTGCGCCCCGCCTCCACTGCAAAAGCGTTATATGGCTCGCCTGGTGCGGCTCGTTTGTCCAGTGGAACAAAGCGCGCTACCGCGCGCGCCGCGCTTTGCCGTCAGTCAGGCTTACAGCGCTTACGGCTGCGCCGTGCGCGTCATGGTCGTCAGAGCAAAGGCACGCAAAAAACAACGGCAACTGCAACCCCAACCCCTGCGCGCAGCAAGCTGCCCGCCAACAAACCAGCTTGTGCGCTCGCGTGCTGCCGCACGCCAGCGCAAGGCCAAGGGCAACGCAAAAAGCAACGGCAACGGCAACAGCAACAGCACAAAACAATGTTTAGCGCGCTTCGCGCGAAGGCAACACCAGCACCCCGCCCGCCCCAGCCGTCACACCTTGCGGGGTCGCACTTCGCTGCGCTACGTTGCTCCTTTCCCGCAAGGCGTGCCGTCTTCCCGTCCGCCCCGCGCGCGGGGCTCCCCTCAGTCAAAAACAGCTTCAAAAGCAACAGCAAAGGCGCGTTTGGCATGCGGTGCAAGCCTGCCTGTCGGCCTTCTTGCACCGCACTTGCCAGCGTACTTTATCCGCTCGCTGTCAAGGCCAAGCCCTACGGGTGCTGCGCAGCCTTGACAGGGCACCGGCTAACCATGCGCCACGAAAAAGCAAGCGGCTGAAGGGAAAAGCGGGGTCGGGTGCGGGCAAGCGCGAGCGGGTGCGGGTGCGCGAAGCGGTAGCGCGTTGCCCTGGGTGGCGTGTGGCGATTGGTTTCATTGTGTAGTGGCTGTGTCGTATCGTGACGCAGTAACGGGCGGCGGTGCGCATCGGAAAAACGAGCGGCTGAGAGGAAAAGCTTTGCCCTGGCACGGCGCGCGCACGGGTAGCGGCGGCAAACGGCGCGGCATTCAAGGGTGCGTTACGCAGTAACAAGCCACTGGTAGCCAATGTTGGTAACTTCCGGGCGGTAAAAGTAGCGGATTTGCGGCAGCGCTGGGCCGGATTTGGCGTGAATTTAGTCCTGGGCGAATGCGGTTCACAGGCGCTGGTTACAAAATGCGGCCGCTGGCCCTGGTTCGCCCTGGCTGTCGTGCGCCTATCGGTACTATTGTGTAGTCGCTGTTCCGTATCGTGACGCAGTCACAGTCTTGTCCAGGTGAAGATTTGTTGCTGGCGTCACATCGCTTTCCGGGTAAAATGCCTGCACTTTCCAGAAAACGCACGTCTGGGCCGCTCTTTAAAATTCACCCATTTTTGCAAGACCTGACACCATGCAAAGCCGCATGGATACTGGCGCGCGCGGGTGCGGGACTACGATTTTGCACCAGACCCAATAAATTCGGCAATGCCCTCGGCGAATTTCTGGCGGGGCAACTTTCTGCCGCACAACGTGAAACCCAATTGCAGCAACAAGAAGACGCACGCGATGATGCTTTGGCCAATGCATTCGGGGCCAAACCGTCCAATCCCAATGCACCAACCTCCACGTTTGTTTCTTACGATGGATCAGAAAAACGAAACATTAGCGGTATCGCTGATGAGTACGGCCTGAGCTTTACAAGTCGTAAAAGTCAATTTGGCTCTGGTGAAAAGCTATTTAAGGACGCAGCAGACACTTTTGAACAGAAAGGGATCGCGCTTCAAAAACTCCTTGACAGTACCCCCGAAAACCTCATAACTGGAAAATTTAAAGATACTCGCTTTGATCCAGCCAGACTTGGCGGTGCAATAGCTGGTGTAATTGATGTATTTCGCCCTGTCGGCACAGTCATTGATTACTCACAGGCGTTCTCTAATCACAATATTGCTAGTGCCATCTTAGGTGATGATGGCGCGCGACAATTTATAAACGACGCAAATAAGCATAGCTTTAAGATATTAACCGATATTGTTGGCGGGGCAGCTAATTTTATTGAAAATGGATCTCTTGATTCAGTTCGTAACCAAATCGGCCAGTTGGTGGAAAATCTGGACTCAGCTAGTCCAGAGTTGCGCGCAAATGCAAGCCGTACTGTTACCGCATTGGTGTTAGGTGTGGCATTGGGTGGTGAAGGTGGTGCTAATGCGATTGCTGGCGCTTTGGCGCGATTAGGTGGTTTAACAACAGATACTTTAGGGGCTGCAGCTACAGGATTCAGGACCCGAGTAAGATCTTTCTTGGAGCGAAACCCTGATAGTGTTTCTCCCGCTAACTTGGACAAGATTTTGCCAGAAAGTACAATTGATTCAGAGGCATTAAGATTT
>JBDLSU010000550.1:0-7408 GCA_039799405.1 Pseudomonadota bacterium
CACTATCAGGTTTCCCAAGGCTTGTTTCAGCCCAAACAAACGGCGCGGGCGTTGGATGGCGTATCGTTTTCTCTGGAACGGGGCAAGACCCTGGCCGTAGTGGGTGAATCCGGTTGTGGTAAATCCACCCTGGCGCGTCAGATTACCATGATCGAGCAGCCAACCGGCGGCCAACTGATGCTGGGTGACTCAAATATCACCCATGCCAACAAGGCAGAATTAAAACGGGTGCGTCCATTGGTGCAAATGGTGTTTCAAAATCCATATGCCAGCTTGAATCCGCGCAAAAAAGTGGCGGCCATGCTGGAGGAGCCATTAATCATCAATACGCAACTGGATGCGGCTGCGCGCCGGGAAAAAGTCCAGGCCATGATGTCACAAGTGGGTTTGCGCCCCGAGTTTGCGGTTCGGTATCCGCATATGTTTTCCGGTGGTCAGCGCCAGCGCATCGCGATTGCACGCGCCCTGATGACTGCGCCGCAAGTGATTGTGGCCGATGAGCCGGTCTCGGCCCTCGATGTATCGATCCAGGCGCAGGTGTTAAATTTATTGATGGATTTGCAAGAAAGCACCGGGCTGGCGTATTTGTTTATCTCGCATAATCTGGCGGTGGTGGAACATATTGCAGACGATGTGTTAGTCATGTATCTTGGTAAAACGGTTGAGCATGGCAGCAAGAAAAATCTGTTTGATCGACCCTTGCATCCCTACACTCAGGCACTGATGGCGAGCACCCCGCATATTGATCCGGCGCAACGGCAGCAAAAGATTATTTTGTCGGGTGAATTGCCTTCGCCGCTGCGCCCACCCGCAGGTTGCGCCTTCCATACGCGCTGCCCGCATGCACGGGAGCAATGCCAGCAGCAAGCACCGGCCTTGCAGCCGTTTGAAGGACGTTTGGTGGCTTGCCACCGGGTGCAGGAAATTAATGGCTGATGATTGCTTGATGCCTGCCTGATCAAGGTTGAACCAGGCAGCCAGTAATCAATAGCAGGTGGTTTTGTTTATCTTCGACAGTTTTACAGAGAGAGAAAATAATGAACTATGATGTCGTGGATACTTTGATCGCGCCGGAAGGGCGTCTGGATATTTTGTCCAAAGCGGAAGTGAATAAATTGCTTGATACCAGTCAGGGCGGTTTATACAATATCTTCCGCAATTGCAGTCTGGCGGTGCTCAATTGTGGCAGTACCATGGATGACGGCAAGGAATTGCTGGAGCGCTATAAAACCTTTGATATCAGCATCGTGCAACGCGAGCGCGGTATCAAGCTCGATATTCGCGGTGCGCCAGCGCATGCGTTTGTCGAAGGCAAAATGATCAAGGGCATCCACGAACATTTGTTTGCGGTGCTGCGCGACATTATTTATGTCAGCGATGAAATCAATGGCAACAGCAAATTTGATATGAATACCACCGAAGGCATTACCGATTCGGTATTTCATATTTTGCGCAACGCCAACCTGCTGCGCACCCAGATCAATCCGAATCTGGTGGTGTGCTGGGGCGGCCATTCAATCAGCCGCGAAGAATACAATTATTCCAAAATTGTCGGCTACGAACTCGGCTTGCGCGGCCTGGATATATGCACTGGCTGTGGCCCCGGTGCCATGAAGGGGCCGATGAAGGGCGCGGCGATTGGGCATTCCAAGCAACGCATCCCGAGTGGGCGCTATATCGGCATTACCGAACCCGGCATTATTGCGGCCGAATCACCCAACCCGATCGTGAATGATTTGGTGATTTTGCCGGATATTGAAAAGCGGCTGGAAGCCTTTGTGCGGCTGGGGCACGGGATTGTGGTGTTTCCCGGTGGCGCGGGGACTACCGAAGAAATCCTGTACATTCTGGGCATTTTGCTACACCCGGAAAACGCAGCTTTGCCCTTTCCGCTGGTATTTACCGGGCCGGAATCGGCGCGGGATTATTTCAAACAGGTGGATCAGTTCATTGCCGATACCCTGGGGCCAGAAGCACAAAGCCGCTATAAAATCATCATCGATGATCCGGAAAGCGTGGCGCGTGAAATGCAGGAAGGCGTCAAGGAAGTGCGCGCTTTCCGTAAAGAGCATAGCGATGCCTATTACTTCAACTGGATGCTGCGCATTGATCCGGAATTCCAGCGCCCGTTCATTCCCACCCACGAAAATATGCGCAATTTGAAGCTGCATAAAAATCAGCCGAATCATATGCTGGCGGCAAACTTGCGGCGTGCTTTTTCTGGCGTGGTGGCGGGTAATGTCAAGGATGACGGGATTCGGGCGATTGAGCAATTCGGCCATTTTGAAATCCATGGCGATGCTGAAATTGCCGAACCGATGGATGCGCTGCTGCACTCTTTTGTGACCCAGCAACGCATGAAGCTACCGGGCAAGACTTATACCCCGTGTTACCGGGTAATCAAGTAATATTTCGTGCTTATTCCTGCTCGCGGGCGCGGGCAGGCAAGGGCGCGGCGGCGGCTGTTACCAGCCGGGTACCCGCCCGGCGATCATGCAAAAACTGGCGCTGCGGGTCGAGCCATACGGCACAGGCCCACAACACCATCCAAATTGCCAGCAGTGCCAGGGTCAGTGGAATTTTCAGGCCCAGTGCATGTCCGAGCCCAATCGCGGGTAAAAA
This sequence comes from Pseudomonadota bacterium, assembly GCA_039799405.1. GTDB lineage: Bacteria > Pseudomonadota > Gammaproteobacteria > Burkholderiales > Burkholderiaceae_D > CAMBDR01. The sequence goes on from JBDLSU010000550.1 coordinate 2,623, forward strand.
CCACATCCAGGCAAATAGATAACGCAGCAATGCCTGACGTGGCCGCACTGGGCTGCCATCGGCACCAAGCAGTTTGATGCGCCAGGTTTGCATTGGCAGGGTTTGTCCGTTGCGCACCCAGAAATAGATGAAATAGATGCCAATCGCCACAAATAACACTGCTTCACGCGCATGGCGCAAGTACAGTGCGTGGCGGCTATTGGTACTGATATCGAAAATGCTGCCCACCATGAAGCACAGTGCGAACAGAATCAAGCCTTCATAGATCATGACCATCAGACGTCGGCGCAGGCGGGGTGTTGAAAGAGTTTGCACAGCTTATTTGGCAGGTGAAGGTTGAGGAAAGGGTGTCGCGGGTACGACGGCTGCCGGAGCAGCCGCAGCGGCTGGCGGTGTTGCCGCAGCGGGGGCAGGCGTTACAGTGGCACCTGCGACCGGAACCATTGGCACTGCGCCAGCGACCGGAGCCACTGGTGCTGTGCCTGCGGGTGAGCCAGGCAGTGGTTTGGCAGTGCCGCTTGCTTTGCTGCTGGCACTGCTGCTGGCATTATTGCTGGCCGGGCGGGTTATCGTCTTGAGGGGCGGGCCGACTTTGCCCTGCTTGCTGCTGCCCGGTGCCGGGAGATTGGCAACCTGTTTTTTTACGGTGGCATCAGCGGCCAGCTTTTTCTTTTGTTCTTCAGGTAATTGCTGGTATTGCTGCCATTTTTCGGTTTTTTCTACCTTGGTGATTTTTTTGCTATTAGTGTAATTTTCACGCGCAATACGGCGTTCTTCCGGGCTCATTTTTACCCAGTCGCGCATTTTTTCTTGCAGTCGGTGTTGTTCTTCTGTGGTCATCGACGCGTATTTGTCGGCAATTTGCAGCCATTTACTTTTACGTGCCGGGCCGAAATTTTTCCACTCATTGACCAGTGGTGCCAGCGCCTTTTGCTGTGCCGGGGTAAGTTCGCGCCAGCTTGGGCCGCTTGAATTGGTCAACAGGTTGATACTGCTGGCGGCTGGGGCTTTGCCAGTACTGGCGGCGGCAGTTTTGCTGCTGGCTGCTGGGGCGGGCACAGTCACTTTTCCCGCAGTCACCGGGGCGGGCGTTGAGGCTTTACTGCTGGCAGTTGGCACAGTAACCGGCGGCGTGGGTATGGGCGTGGGTGTGGTGGCGGTCATTGCGGCAGAAACTGCAGGCGCGCTTTGTGAGCGGGCCTGCAGTGGAATACTGCTGGAAAAAATGGCAAGCAAGGCGACCAGCAAGGGGGCCAGAAATGCAGTTGGCGCTTTGTTACGGTTAGCGCCAGTGACGTTTGATGTATCGACCACCCTATTCTCCGTGCGCTGGCGCACCCGATGGAGTCGCACCCGGCTTGTTCAAATAAGCGTTGAAGCCATGATCGAGATAAGCGGAAATCGGCAATTCATCAGACAGTACCAAAGCGTCGATGTCAGCGGTTTCATTGATGTGTTGCTGCGCTTCGTATTGGTAAATGCCAATCAGGCCAGCGGCCAGCACCAGCAAAGGCAGAATCACGCCCATGCGGCCCCACCACGACATGCCGGACTGGCGACCGGAGCCCATGCCGGAGATATTAGCCATTTGCTGCACGAACACCGGTTCAAAGGCTGGGGCGGTTTGTTTCTTTTTGCGTGCCACGGCGTTTTTGCGTGCCAGAGCCAAGCGCTGGCTGGTGCTGCCAGGTAAATTGTCGAGATTTTCATTTAATGCCTGACGCACTTTGTAGGCAAAGGCATCGTCATTAAAATCAGGGTCGAATTTTGTCAGGTTTTTCATAAGTGTATTCCCTTTGCTTTGAGCGACTGGGCGAGGCTATGTGTGGCGCGCGAACAGTGCGTTTTGACACTTCCCTCGGTACAGCCCATTGCCGCTGCGGTCTCCGCGACATCCATATCCTCCCAGTAACGCATAAGGAACGCTTCTCGTTGACGCGTTGGCAGCTTTTGTATTTCATCATCGATGATTTGCAAAACTTGCATTCGTTCAACCTTGTCAAACGATGATTCTGCTGCTACGCTGCCTTCCTGTGCTTCCAGTGATTCTAACAGATCAAAGTCATCGTGGTCATTCTGTGAGCTGCTCATGCTGGAAAACAGGCTGACCCAGGTGTTTCTTACTTTTTCCCGGCGGAAATAATCATTCATCGTATTTTGCAAAATACGTTGAAACAGCATCGGTAATTCGCTGGCGGGCTTGTCACCGTATTTTTCTGCGAGTTTGATCATGGCATCCTGGACAATATCCAGCGCTGCCTCGTCTTTGCGCACGGCATACACGGCTTGTTTGAAAGCACGTCGCTCAACGCTTGCCAGAAAATCAGATAATTCTTTGTCTGTTGCCATGCGGATAAGAGTAGTCGAACTTAATTCGGGGTCAATTCAAAGTCACAAAAGGGAATTCTCAAATCGATACCGGTTCACCATGCCAGCCAGTGTGTCGGGCGAATGAAACAAGGGTAGGGCAATTGCGCCGCCATTGTACCGCTTATAGTTTCCCTTTCCCAAGGATTTTTCGGCAAATACGGTGTTTTTTCTGCAATTTTGAGCAAAATTCGCAAATTTGCTGATTTATTCGGCAAATTTGACTTGACCAAAATGGTGCAACGCAGTAACGTGTCACACGCTTCAACATCACGAAGCAGTATGGTTTTGTCATGTTTTGCCCAAAATGCAATTTTTGATAAGACGCCCTTAAATTTAGGCAGTTTGCTCCTTGCCCGCGTCACAAGCGCGAGAATCCTCACGGTTGGCTGTAGATATCTGACTGAACGATTTGCGTCTTTGCATTATTTTGAATCCTGTCTACGGTCAGGCACGACAAGTAAGGTTCGCGCATGATAAAGGAATGTCAGTAAGCTGCACTCAAGTTTGGTTTCGTCAGGCCAGAGCATCCGATCAATCTCCAATGGACCTTGAAAGGACATGAAATGAATATGGACCCGAATACCGAAATAACGGGCGCGGAAATTGTGGTGCGGTGTCTGGAGGCAGAGGGCGTGGAACACGTCTTTGGCTATCCCGGTGGAGCCGTGCTGTACATTTACGATGCCATTTACAAGCAAAACAAGTTTCAGCACATTCTGGTGCGTCACGAACAAGCTGCAGTGCATGCGGCCGATGCTTATTCCCGTAGTTCGCAAAAAGTTGGCGTTGCGCTGGTCACGTCAGGGCCGGGTGTCACCAATGCCGTTACCGGTTTGACCACCGCCTATCTGGATTCGATTCCGATGGTCGTGATCTCCGGTCAGGTGCCAACCCATGCCATCGGGCAAGATGCATTCCAGGAATGCGACACCGTGGGCATTACGCGCCACTGCGTGAAACATAATTTTCTGGTCAAGGACGTGAAAGACCTTGCCATGACCATGAAAAAAGCCTTTTATATCGCCCGAACCGGCCGTCCCGGCCCGGTGTTGGTGGATATTCCAAAAGACATCAGCAATCTCAAATGCGTGTTTGACTATCCGAAAGAAGTCGAAATGCGTTCCTATCGCCCGGTCGATAAAGGCCATTCCGGGCAAATTCGTAAGGCGGTGCAATTGCTGTTGCAAGCCGAACGGCCGGTCATTTACACTGGCGGTGGCGTAATTTTGGCCAATGCTTCGGCTGAACTGAACAAACTGGTCGATCGCCTGGGTTTTCCCTGTACCAATACGCTGATGGGGCTGGGTGGCTATCGCGCATCGAGCGAACAGTTTTTGGGCATGCTCGGCATGCATGGCACTTACGAAGCCAATATGGCGATGCAGCATTGCGATGTCTTGATTGCGATTGGTGCCCGTTTTGATGACCGCGTGATCGGTAATCCGAAGCACTTCGCCACCAATCCGCGCAAAATCATTCATATTGATATTGATCCCTCATCGATTTCCAAGCGCGTCAAAGTTGATATTCCCATCGTTGGTAACGTCAAGGATGTGCTGCAAGAACTGCTGGCGCAACTCGATGCACTCGACACCAAGGTGCCACCGCATCCGGTGTCGGACTGGTGGAAGCAAATTGCCGAATGGCGCAAGCGCGATTGTCTGGCGTTCGCTACTTCGCCTGACCTGATCAAGCCGCAGGCAGTGGTGCAAAAAGTCTGGGAAATCACCAGGGGCGATGCCTTTATTACCTCCGACGTGGGCCAGCACCAGATGTGGGCGGCGCAATATTATCCGTTTGAAAAACCCCGACGCTGGATTAATTCCGGTGGCCTGGGCACCATGGGCGTCGGCTTGCCGTATGCCATGGGTGTGCAAATGGCCAATCCGGATGCCACGGTGGCCTGTATTACCGGCGAAGGTTCGATCCAGATGTGTATTCAGGAATTGGCGACCTGTAAACAGTACCACCTGACGCCAAAAATCATTTTGCTCAATAACCGCTTCCTTGGCATGGTGCGGCAATGGCAGCAAATTGATTACGCAGGGCGTTATTCTGAATCGTATATGGATTCGCTGCCGGACTTCTCCAAACTGGCAGAATCCTACGGCCATGTGGGCATGAAAATTGAAAAACCGGGCGACGTTGACGGTGCCTTGCGCGAAGCGTTTGGCATGAAAGACCGGCTGGTATTCATGAATTTCATTACCGATCAGTCGGAAAACGTGTGGCCCATGGTGAAAGCTGGCAAGGGCTTGACTGAAATGTTAATGGGTTCGGAGGATCTTTAATCATGCGACATATCATTTCTGTTTTGCTGGAAAATGAAGCGGGTGCCTTGTCGCGCGTGGTGGGGCTGTTTTCGGCGCGTGCCTACAATATTGAAACATTGACGGTGGCACCAACCGAAGACCCA
>JBDLSU010000551.1:0-4203 GCA_039799405.1 Pseudomonadota bacterium
TATCGCCGAGAACAAACTCCTCGAATGGCTCAACTCTGACAATGGTGTCCTGCCAGAAGCTGGCGCTGTTTATTACACATGGCTAAAAACAGGTGCCAATGCGGAAAAAATCGTCCAACGACTAAACCAGTGGCAACAGGCAAATCCACATCACCCGGATAGCTATCGTATTGCACAGTTGACACGTGGCGAATGCCAAAGCACCGATAAATTTTATCCTGATCTCCCGATAACGCTACGGTCACTCAATCTTACACATGCCCGCAAATTCACTGATTTTGCAACTACTTTCAGCATCCCAGCCGACCCCAAACTCGGCCAGTGGGTTGTCATACTGGGCGAAAATGGCGTCGGCAAAACAACACTTTTGCGGTGCCTGATCCTCGCCCTGCGCAACGTGGAAAAGCGGGATATCTGGCCGCAATACGCTTTCACCGATTGGGAGAACGTCAATGCCTCCGACGCAGCGAAACCCGAAATCAAGGTCGAAACCAACAACAAGCAATTCCTGACCCGCATCCCCGCCCCAGGCGAAGTTGAACAAGAACCACGCATCGAAAACAACAGCGTGTACCCGCTGTTCGCCTACGGCTGCCGCCGTGGTTCGGCACTGGGTGGTGCCCTGCGTGCAGTTGAAATGGGCGGCGGCATGGAAGTTGCCACCCTGTTTGACGAAGGCGCGGCGCTGGTGCATGCCGAAACCTGGCTTAAGGAATTGGATGGCGATGCCGCCAAAAGCGAGCAGGGCAAAGCCTTGTTCGATAGTGTTATCACGGCATTGAAATCGATGTTGATGGTCGAGAATGTGTTTGTCAAAGACATGCTGGTCTGGGTGCAGGAAGCTGGTAAGCAAGCGGTGCCGTTTCGCTATTTGAGCGATGCCTACCTGACCACCGCAGGCTGGTTCCTTGACCTGCTGGCGCGCTGGTTGCATATGGCGCGCCAGGAAAATATTGCGGTCAATGCCAATTTCATGGCCGAAATGCGGGGCCTGGTTTTGATTGATGAAATCGATTTACACTTGCACCCACGCCTGCAAATCGACATTATTCCGCGCACCCGCAAATTGTTGCCGCAAATGTCGTTCGTGGTCACCACGCATAACGCCCTGACCCTGCTTGGCGCCCAACCTGAAGAAATTCGCATCTTGCGCGAAGAAGCCGGTGTACTGACAATGACGCCAGGCGTCGAGCCACCACAGTTGCTGACCCCGGCACAAATTCTGCACAGCTATTTCGGGATTGATGGCTACCGCCCCAGCGACATTGGTCGCGCCTTGAAGCGCTACGCTTTCCTGGCTGATTTTTCCTTACGCAACGATGCGGAAGAAGCCGAATTGATGCAACTGCGTGCGACACTGGATGCCGCCAATAGTTTGCCGGACTGGGAAATTACGCCGCGTGAAATCCTGGACGTGGAAACGTCTGCCGATGCGGCTACAGGTATGGCAGGGGAAAGCGATGATACACCTGCCTGACAACGGCCCCAGCATTGACTTGGCAACCCGGCTCAAGCAACTCGAAACCAAAAACCTGGCGCACTTGCGTGCGCTCGGCCGTGAACCTGTCTCGGACGACATCAAGGGCTATGACATCGCCCGTGATGAATTGTTTTCGCAGCAAAAAATGAAGTGCTGCTATTGCGAATACAAACCACGCAAACCATTCAATCCGGTGGAACACTATCGCCCCAAGGCAGAAGCAAAGCGCAAGCCAGGTAGTACTGATCGCCATGGCTATTGGTGGCTGGCTTGGAACTGGGATAATTTATTGTTTTCCTGCCAAATTTGTAACAGTTCTGCCAAAGGCTCCCACTTCCCCCTGGCGCATGGTTCAACCGCATTGCAAGCGGAAGAAATGCCACCCGGGAAAGAGCAACCATTATTGCTCAACCCACGGCTGGACAACCCGGTTTTGCATTTACAATTCATCTGGCAAGACGCGAAAACAGACCCTGAAGGCTGGTATGTCCACCCACTTAACGCCAGTGAACGCGGAGAAAAGACTATTGAAATCATGAAGCTCAATGCACCGGCGCATTTGGATGCACGCACCGATTATTTGTCTAACTTCATGGGCGGTCTATTGGAAGAATTCAACGATCCTGCGAAAACGGACAACGAACGCACAAACTGGCTCTACCGCGCACTGGGTTTCTTGGGAAATGACATGCCCTATACCCTGTTGGCCTACGATGTTTTGCGCCACGCTATCCCCGACAGCGCATTGCAAAATTTCACTGGAACAAGCTGGCCCAGCCGCGCCGAGATTGGTTCGCGCACCAGTAAGGAATGGCGGGCATGGGCGAAACAACGATTGCGCTGAATGGTTGCCATTGCTATTGTTCTGAATCGGGAAACACCAAACCGCGTGATTTGAGCAGCGTCACCTGCTCTTGAAGGGATAGAGGTTGTTTGCCATATTGCATGACGAATCCCCAAAAAATTAACCCCCCGGTTTGAGCGTCACCGCGATGTAATGCGGGATAGGCTTGGGGGGTGTTGTTGGACGAAATTATATCCCCACATCAATTACCTGTCCAGTTCTACGGCGCATTTTCTGCCTATCACTGCGCGCGCCACCCCCCACCCACCGCCTTAAACACCGCCACCAGCGCCGCCAGATGCGCACGCTGGTTTTCGATCACCGCCGATTGCGCCGCAAACAAATCACGCTGTGCGCTCAATACTTCCAGATAGCTGCTATAACCATTGTTATAGCGCAATTGCGCCAGACGCAAACTCTCTTGCAGCGCGGCGACGCGGCGTTGCCCGGCGGCCACCACTTGCGCACCAGCGTTGCTGTTGCTGAGCGCATCATGCACTTCGCGGAATGCGCCCTGCACGCTTTGCACGTATTGTGCATTGGCTTGCGCGCGCCGTGCTTCGGCACCGGAGACTACCGCGCCAATCGCGCCAGCGCGAAACACTGGCTGGCTCAGGCTGGCACCCAGATTCCACAGCAAGGATGCAGGGTTGAATAAATCCTGAAATACCCGCGATTCATAGCCCAAACCGCTGGAAAGCCGGATGCTGGGGAAGTAGCTGGCGCGGGCTTGGCCGACATCGGCTTGAGCGGCCAGCAAAGCCTGTTCTGCGGCCAGAATATCCGGCCGCCGTGCCAATAGATCGGACGGCAACTGGCCCGGCAAGCGCAATTGCTGGTACAGCTTGCCAATCTCGCTACCGCGCTCAATCACCGGTTGCATAATTTGCGCCGGGCTGCGCCCGAGCAATTGCGCCAGCGCGGCTTCGCTGATCGACAAGGCTTGCTTGGCCTGGGCCACGGCGATTTCACTGGCGGCGGTTTCTGATTCGGCCAGATGAAAATCGAGTTGTCCAATCGATCCGGCCGCCAGGCGTTTTTGCTGCAAACGCAAATTGTCTTGCCGGGTTGTCAAGGTGGCGCTGGCCAATTGCACCTGCGCATCCTGCGCGCGCAAGGTGACATAGGTTTGCGCCACATTCGCCATCAAACTGCTTTGCACCACACCACGATTGGCTTGCTGCGCTAGCAGACGCGCCTTGGCGGCGTTATCGGCCTGGCTGTACTTGCCCCAGAAATCGATTTCATAACTGGCACTCATGCCGAGCTGATAATTGCGGCTGATCGGGTTGGCACCGCTACCGAGCTTGCCCGCGTTTTCACTGCTGCGGGTACGGGTGGCAGCGCCGTTGGCGTCAACCACCGGGAAGCGGTTGGAATGGGCACCCGCCATGGTGGCGCGGGCTTCTTCGATGCGTGCTGCTGCCAAAATCAAATCCTGATTATTGGCGCTAGCTTCTTGCAACAACTGGTCCAGCACCGGGTCTTGCCAGCTTTTCCACCATTGCATATAGTCGATTTGCTCAAGCTGCTGCCGGGCGCTGCTGCCACTGGCAATGCTGGTTGGCAGGGTCAGTGCGGGTACGCCCGATTGCGACGATGGCGTGCTGGCACAGCCGAACAAGCCAGAAGCCAACGCTATGACCAGCGCGGCAAGCCGTAATTGCGGGACGAGATGATGGATCGCGCGGTGATTGCTTGGGCAGTGATGAATTTGTCTCATGCTCATTCCTTCACCAGAACAGGACTTACCGGATGCACCCGTTCCGGCTGCTGATTGGGATGATCAAAGTCTTCCTTGGTGGTTGTAAAGCGCCGGTCATTAATCAACTTGAAGAACAAGGGCACAAAAAAGATCGCCAAAAAGGTCGCGCCCAAC
>JBDLSU010000552.1:0-5513 GCA_039799405.1 Pseudomonadota bacterium
CGCCCGGTGGGTCAGGTTTTGCAAGGGGTTGCCAATCGATTTGGCTGGGTCAGGTGCCTGCAAGGTGCCAGGTTTTTCGTTCATGCGCTGGGCGATGAGTTCGGCGATTTTATCTTCCTGGGTGCCGGAGGTGTTATTGATGGTGTTGTGACTACGGTTTTGACTGAGGGGGCGGGGGCCAGTTGTGCTGCCGGGTTCGCTGCAGAAGGCCGTTTGTGTCAATGCCAGGCCCGCTGTAAGGATGCCAATTTGCATCAGCGCAGGGAATGATTTTGCGTGAAGTTTTATGGTCATGGTGCCGCCTCATTTTTTCAATCCTGTGGAATGTAAACACTTTAGAGGAGATTGTCAAACGAATATTTGCAACATTGCCAAGTGGAAACGAAAGTGTCAGGTTTTGTGTGCTCGCATTTTCTTGTCGCCGGTTATGCGCGGCTTATGCTTTGCCTGCCTGTCGTATTCCTTCCCTTCATCTGGTATTTGCGTGTCGTAAGTGGCGACAGCGGTGCTGCTGCAGGCGTACAATGCGTTTTTACTTATTGCGAATGGAGTGCTGCCATGAAAACCAAGCCAGTATTAACCCTTGACGACGTGAAAAAAATTGCTGCAGCCGCAGAAGCTGAAGCCCTGGCAAATAACTGGGCGGTGGTGATCGCGATTGTCGATGATGGCGGCCATTTGCTGTGGTTGCAACGTCTGGATGGCACTGCGCCGCTGTCGGCCATGATTGCGCCCGCCAAAGCTACCACCGCCGCGCTGGGCAAGCGCGAATCGAAAGTGTATGAAGACATGATCAACGGTGGCCGCTTTTCGTTTTTGAGTGCGCCGTATGTGGAAGGCATGCTCGAAGGCGGGGTGCCGGTGATGGTGGATGGGCAATGCGTGGGCGCAGTCGGGGTTTCCGGGGTGAAATCGGCAGAAGATGCTCAAATTGCCAAGGCCGGGATTGCAGCGTTGGGATAAATGCATATTATCGTGCCAATTGCTGTTTTTGCCACGCGTGGTTTTGTGGATACTGGCCTGCCCGGGTTGGCGAAATGCGCTGTTCTTTTCAGCTCAGGTGGGCTATAATTCGCAGGTTTAACCGTTCTCACACTAATCGTAGCGCTTACCACACCTTCATCTTTTTACACAGGTCCTCATTTCTGCCGCAGCCTTGGCCTTACCCGGGTTGCCACAAGCCAGAAGGGTGGTGTGTCGCACGGAAACTTATCAGGAGTTACCCTTGCCGCCGTTTTTTTCTGGCCATACCCAACCAGCTATCCTCGCACTTGCAGACGGGTCGATTTTTAAAGGCGTCTCCATCGGCGCACCCGGGCATACTTTGGGCGAGGTAGTGTTTAATACCTCCATGACGGGTTATCAGGAAATTCTGACCGATCCCAGCTATAACCGTCAAATCGTCACGCTCACTTACCCGCATATCGGCAACGTCGGTGTCAACCCGGAAGATGTCGAATCATCCCAGGTACATGCCGCCGGGTTGATCATTCGTGATTTACCGCTGCTGGCTTCCAACTTCCGTTCCACCGGAAATTTGTCTGATTATCTCAAAAGCGAAAACATCGTTGCCATCGCCGGGGTTGATACCCGCCGCCTGACCCGCTTGCTGCGCGAAAAAGGGGCACAAAATGGTGCGATTCTGACCAATTCGTCCGATACCAGCCGCGCCCTCGATCTGGCGCGTTCTTTCCCCGGTTTGAGTGGCATGGATCTGGCCAAAGTGGTGTCCAGCAAAACCGCTTATGAATGGGATCAGACCGAATGGCATTTGGGTAGCGGTTTTGGCAAGCAAAGCGCGCCGCAATTTCATGTGGTGGCGTTTGACTTTGGCGTGAAACGCAATATTTTGCGCATGCTGGCCCAGCGCGGTTGCAAAATCAGCGTGCTGCCAGCCCAATCGAGCGCCGAGCAAGTGCTGGCGCTGAATCCGGATGGGGTGTTTTTGTCGAATGGCCCCGGTGACCCGCAGCCGTGCGACTACGCCATCAATGCGGCGCGTACCCTGATCGAAAAAGGGATACCGACCTTTGGCATTTGTCTGGGCCACCAGATCATGGCGCTGGCCTCCGGTGCCAAAACCCTGAAGATGAAATTTGGTCATCACGGTGGCAACCATCCGGTGCAGGATCTGGACAGCAAGCAAGTGCTGATCACCTCGCAAAACCATGGTTTTGCGGTTGATGCCGACAGCTTGCCGGCCAATTGCCGGGTTACCCATCGTTCGCTGTTCGATGGCAGCTTGCAGGGTTTTGCCCGCACTGACCAGCCTGCGTTTTGCTTCCAGGGTCATCCGGAAGCCTCACCCGGCCCGAATGATATTGCTTACCTGTTTGACCGTTTCATCGGTCTGATGCAACAGCACAAGATCAATCCGGCCAATGCGGCCACTGTGGAGAAGCAAGCGAATGCCTAAGCGTTTAGATATTAAGAGTATTTTGATTATTGGCGCTGGCCCGATCGTGATCGGCCAGGCCTGTGAATTTGATTATTCCGGCGCACAAGCCTGCAAGGCCTTGCGTGAAGAAGGTTACAAGGTGATTTTGGTCAACAGCAATCCGGCCACCATCATGACTGACCCCGAAATGGCGGATGTCACCTATATCGAACCGATCACCTGGAAAGTGGTGGAGCGCATCATCGCCAAGGAACGTCCCGATGCGATTTTGCCGACCATGGGTGGCCAGACCGCGCTCAATTGCGCGCTCGATTTGCATCACCATGGCGTGCTGGAAAAATACAAGGTCGAATTGATTGGTGCCTCGCCGGAAGCCATCGACAAGGCGGAAGATCGTTCCAAATTCAAAGCTGCGATGACCAAAATCGGTCTCGGTTCGGCCCGTTCTGGCATCGCCCACACCATGGAAGAATCACGCCAGGTGCAAAAGCAATTTGGTTTCCCCGTGATTATTCGTCCGTCCTTCACCATGGGCGGCAGCGGCGGCGGAATCGCCTACAATGCGGAAGAATTTGATGCCATTTGCAAGCGCGGCCTGGAAGCTTCGCCCACCAGCGAATTACTGATCGAAGAATCACTGATCGGCTGGAAAGAATTTGAAATGGAAGTGGTGCGCGACAAGGCCGACAATTGCATCATCGTCTGTTCCATCGAAAACCTGGACCCGATGGGTGTGCATACCGGGGACTCAATCACGGTCGCGCCAGCGCAAACCCTGACCGACAAGGAATACCAGATCATGCGCAATGCCTCTTTGGCGGTGCTGCGTGAAATTGGCGTCGATACCGGTGGCTCGAATGTGCAGTTTGCGGTCGATCCGAAAGACGGGCGCATGATCGTGATTGAAATGAATCCGCGTGTCTCGCGCTCGTCCGCGCTGGCGTCCAAAGCCACCGGTTTTCCGATTGCCAAAGTGGCGGCCAAGCTGGCGGTTGGCTTTACGCTGGATGAATTGCGTAACGACATTACCGGCGGGGCCACCCCGGCTTCGTTTGAGCCGTCGATTGATTACGTGGTCACCAAAATCCCGCGTTTCACCTTTGAAAAATTCCCGCTGGCCGATCAACACCTGACTACGCAAATGAAATCGGTGGGTGAGGTGATGGCAATTGGCCGCACCTTCCAGGAATCATTCCAGAAAGCCTTGCGCGGTCTGGAAGTCGGGGTCGATGGTTTGAACGAAAAAACCAAGGAACGCGAAAAACTGGAAGAAGAATTGGGTGAACCTGGCCCCGAGCGCATCTGGTATGTCGGCGATGCGTTTGCCCAGGGTTTTACGCTGGAAGAAGTGCATCAACTGACCAAAATTGACCCCTGGTTCCTGATCCAGATTAAAGAAATCGTGGATATCGAATTGTGGCTGGAAAGGCAGACCCTGGGCTCGATTGAGCGCGACGTGATGTACAAGCTCAAGCAAAAAGGGTTTGGTGATCGCCGCCTGGCCAAGCTGATGCAAACCACCGATACCGAAGTGCGTGCCAAGCGCCACGAATTCGGCATTCGTCCCGTGTATAAACGGGTTGATACCTGCGCGGCAGAATTTTCTACCGATACCGCGTATATGTATTCCACTTACGATGAAGAGTGCGAATCCAATCCGGGCGACAAGAAAAAAATCATGGTGCTGGGCGGTGGCCCCAACCGTATCGGCCAGGGGATTGAGTTCGATTATTGCTGCGTGCATGCAGCACTGGCGATGCGCGAAGATGGCTATGAAACGATTATGGTCAACTGTAATCCGGAAACCGTGTCCACCGATTACGATACCTCCGACCGTCTGTATTTTGAATCGCTGACGCTGGAAGACGTGCTGGAAATCGTCGATAAGGAAAAGCCGCTGGGCGTGATCGTGCAATACGGCGGTCAAACCCCATTAAAGCTGGCGCTCGATCTGGAACGTAATGGCGTGCCGATTATCGGTACTTCGCCCGACATGATCGACGCGGCGGAAGATCGTGAACGCTTCCAGAAGCTGTTGCACGAACTTGGTTTGCGCCAGCCACCGAACCGTACTGCGCGTACCGAAAGCGAAGCCCTGGCCCTGGCGCAGGAGATCGGCTATCCGCTGGTGGTGCGGCCTTCGTATGTGCTGGGCGGGCGCGCCATGGAAGTGGTACACGAGCAGCGTGATCTGGAGCGCTATATGCGCGAAGCGGTCAAGGTGTCGAATGATTCACCGGTGTTGCTGGATCGCTTCCTGAACGATGCGATTGAAGTCGATGTCGATTGTATTTGCGACGGCACTACCACCTTCATCGGTGGCGTGATGGAGCATATCGAACAGGCTGGTGTGCATTCGGGCGATTCCGCCTGTTCGCTGCCACCGTATTCGATTTCCAAAGACACCATCGAAGAACTCAAGCGTCAGACTGCGCTGATGGCGCATGGCCTGAACGTGGTGGGGCTGATGAATGTGCAGTTTGCGATTCAGCAGGCGGAAGTGAACGGCAAAATGCAAGACACCGTGTTTGTGCTGGAAGTCAATCCTCGGGCTTCGCGCACGGTACCGTTTGTCTCGAAAGCCACTGGCTTGCAACTGGCAAAAATCGCCGCGCGCTGCATGGTCGGGCAAACGCTGGCGGCACAAGGCATTACCAAGGAAGTGGTGCCACCGTATTTCTCGGTCAAGGAAGCAGTATTCCCCTTCGTCAAGTTCCCGGGCGTGGATACCATTTTGGGGCCGGAAATGAAATCAACCGGCGAAGTCATGGGCGTCGGCAAAACCTTTGGCGAAGCGTTTGTGAAATCGCAACTGGCTGCGGGTGTGAATTTGCCCAAGTCCGGCAAGGTGTTCATCAGCGTCAAAGGCCCGGACAAGCCGCGTGTGGTGCAATTGGCGCGCGATTTGATCCAACTGGGATTTGAACTGGTCGCCACCAAGGGCACCGCCAGTGCCATTGCCGCTGCCGGTTTGCAGGTAACGCCGGTCAATAAAGTGCTGGAAGGCCGTCCGCATATTGTGGACATGCTGAAAAACATGGAAATTGCCCTGGTGGTGAATACGGTAGAAGAAAAACGCAGCGCCATTACCGATTCCCGCGTGATTCGCACCTCG
>JBDLSU010000553.1:0-3592 GCA_039799405.1 Pseudomonadota bacterium
TTTTGCACCAGCCCACACGCCCGGGTGCGTCAAGCTATCGACCCGGCCTTGCGCCGCCTGGCGGCCAGTTCGCCAGATTTTTGCCAGACCCTGCTGCAACCCTTGCTGGATTGCCTGTTTCGCGCAGAAACGGCACCGGGTTTGCATGCCGATGTAACGCAATGGTTGCTGCAACCCTTGCGCGGCGCGCTCGATGCCAGCGGTAGCGCTACGGTGCTGCGCCTGAGTAGCGCCCGCAGCAAAGGCGCGCAAGAACTGGCGGCGCAACTGCTGGAAAGTTATGGCGTGCACGATTTTAGTCTGGCCGACTGGGTGGCGTTCGGGCGCAATGACATGGCCAGCGTGCGCAGCTTTGCGGCGCAAGCGTTTCGCCAGAATGTGGCTATCGTCCGTGCCGACATGCCGTGCGCACTGCGTTTGCTCGATAGCCGCTGGGACGACAGCCTGGCCTTTGCTTGCGACTTTTTCCGGAAGCAATGTCAAGCCAGTGACTGGAACCCGGCGCTGCTGGTCAGCCTGTGCGACCACCTGAACCCGCTGGTGCAGCGCTTCGGGCGGGAAATGCTGCAAACCCATTTCGAGCTGGCCGATGTGAGCGACTATTTGCTCAAGCTGAGTCAACATCCATCAAATGGCATGCAGTTATTTGTCAGTGGCTGGCTGGAAAGTGCGGCGGCGGCTGATAGCGCCTGCTTGTTGAAGCTGGAAGCGTATTTTTTAACCGTGCTATCGCAAATTAACCGGGGCCGGGTGGTCAAGCAAAGGGTGTTTGCTTTCTTGCGCACCCAGGCGCTGCAAAGTGAAGTGGCGGCGCAAATGGTGCTGCGCTTGTATCAACGCTTATTGCCCAGCATGGCGATTGGCGACAAGGCGCAGTATATTGAAACCTTGCGTGTGATTGCCCAGCATTACCCGCATTTGCCGCCAGTGCTGCAAGCCTTGCCCATTCCAGCGGCGGCAGTGCGCCACAGCGTAGCCAGCGGAGGGCGGGTGCAATGAAATTTGCTTATCGTTACTATGGCCAAAGCACGGTCAATAACAGCGCCAGCAGCACTGACATGCGCTTTGCGCCGGATACCCTGCGCGCGCCCACCCATTTTGTGGCCGACCTGAATCGCCATCTGCCATTTCGTGAAGCCATCTCTGCCCTGCATGATGTGGTGGTGGCAGACCAGCGCTACCAGCCACGCGACAACAGTGCTTATCTGGCCTGGTTGCAGCGGGAAGAAGGCACTTTGCTGGCGCAGTTTATGGCGCAATCGGTCGAATTGCGTCAGAAAATTGACCCCTTGCAAAAAGCATTGAAAAGCGTGCGCCAGCAAAAAGCACAAATCATGGCCCCGTTTTATCAGGCCCAGCGCAAGTATTTCGATTACCTGTACCAGCAGCATCGCGATCTGTGGTACGTGCTGGATCCGGTGATTACCGTGCATCCGGATCGCTTGCTGTTTGAATGCTTCAGCCGGGACGAGTCAAGCTACGCTTCGCTCAGTTGCAGCCACAATGTGTTTGACCGCATTGGCGATTTTGCCTGTGGCACCACCAATATCGATTATTCCGAAGGCTTGTATGGCGAGTTTCAGAAAATTCGCGACTACAAAACTACCCGGCTGGCGATTGACCCCGGCGGCTTTCAGGTGCAAAGCGCGGATGATCCGGCCTTTGTCGAACCCAAAATTGATGTGCCGGAAAGCTGGGTGCGCGGCTTTTTGCAAGTTTCCAGCGCCATGAATTTACCCGCGCAGCGTTTCGATTTGCAGCCGATGGATATGCATAATTTTCTGTTCATCCTGAAGCGCAAGAAGGAAAGGGTGGGGCCGCGTTCGATCCGGTTTGTGCTGCAACCGGGCCAACCAGTGCGGGCGATTTTTGAACCGTGGAATCAGGAACTGCTGTGCCGCCGTTCGATTTACCATGGCCCGGTGGCAAGCGAGGTGCGGGTCTGGGGCCGCCGCCGCTTGCTGTTGCTGGAGCGCCTGATTGCCCGGGCGGAGAAGTTTTCGGTGCATCTGATGGGCACAGGGTTGCCCAGTTTTTGGATTGCCAATTTGCCCGATATGCAATTTACCCTCGGCTTGTCCGGCTGGACCGCGAATGACTGGTCGCACTGCGGCCAGTTTGATTTGTTGGCCCCGCGCGGCCAGGCCGATAGCGATAGCATGGCGCGGGTATGGGCAGCACTGGCACAACGCTGGCAGGCCACGGCGGCGCAACTGGCGCAAGATACCGGGCTGGAGACGGCGTTGGTAGAAACCGTGCTGACGCTCTACACCCAGGCCGGGCGTGTGATTTACGACTTGAGCCAGGGCCAGTATCTGCTGCGCGAACTGACGCGCGAGCCGCTGCCGCTGGATACCTTGCGTTTTGCCAGCGAGCAAGAAGAACAGGCGGCCAAGCTGGTGGCCTTGCGCTGTATCAGCGCCAAACAACGCAGCGTCGCGCCGGATGGCAGCGTCATGCTGGGCGGGCGCGCCAAGGATGGCAGCCAGCAATACCTGGTGTCGATCCGGCTCGATGCCGATGCGCGCATGGTGGACGCACGCTGCGAATGCAGTTTTTACATCCGCAACAAATTACAGCGCGGCCCGTGCCAGCATATGCTGGCCTTGCGCATGCTGGAAGCACAATGATATACTCGGCCCACATGCACGGCGGGATGGCTCTTGCAAACCGGGTGGTGGATCGCCACCCTCGTTCTCAGTTCTCCCCACGCGTCACTGGTGCCCGCTTCACTGTGCCGGAGGCCACTGGTAGCAACGAGACGGTGCGGCTTCCATGAAGCCCATCGTCGCTACCAGTGGCCTCCGGCGTCGAGTGGCTGGCCCCAGTCCTGCAGGCTCTTCGATGAGAATCCTGCCGTGCTTGTGTTTTTCCCCTTCCTGTCATCCTGATTCCCATGGCTGAACCTGTCCCCTCTTCGTCAAGCTCACCTGACCCCGATTCCCCGGCCGAACTGGCCAGCTTGAGCCGTGAGCAAGTGATTGCACGCATTCGCAGCAGCAGTAAAGATGCGGTCATTCTGGCCGAGATGCAAAGGCTGGGTTTTTGGCCAAGTCAACAAGGTGAGCCAACGCTGCAGGAAGCTCTGATTGCGCAGGAAACCGAGTTGAGCCAACAATTGCACGCACTGAGCCAGCAACTGCACACGGTGCAAGACCCGCAAGCGGCACTGAAAGCGATGCGACGTGAACGCATGGCACAAGCGCGTGCCCGGCGCGAAGCCACCCGGCAACAACGCGTCCGGCTGCGCTTTGAAAAAGCACAGCAATGGTTTGCGCGTCGCCAGAGCGAAGTACTGTATCTGGGTGAAGGGGTTTCCCGCAGCTTGAATCAGACCCAAAGCGACAGCGCACGCTTGCAGCAATCTGGCTTGCCGGTTTTACACAGCGCGCAAGACCTGGCAGCGGCAATGGGCATCAGCCTGGCGGAACTGCGCTTTCTGGCGTTTGAGCGCAAGGTCTCGCACATCAGCCATTACCGCCGTTTCAGCATGGCGAAAAAAACCGGGGGCGAGCGCATCATTTCCGCTCCCATGCCGCGCCTGAAACGGGCGCAATACTGGATTCTGGATAATTTGCTGGGCAAAGTAGCG
>JBDLSU010000554.1:0-3458 GCA_039799405.1 Pseudomonadota bacterium
TGTCTGGCGCAGGCTTTCATACAAAATGCCAATGTCGGCCATGGTTGCCCACTGTGAAAAAGTATATTCAAAACCGGCCACACTGGCCTGGTATGATCGCTGCGGCGAACGCTCCCGCAACGCTTCCAGCTTCCACAACCATGATCCCAGCGTAAGCTGTCCATCAAGCGACCAGCGCCGCATTTCAGGATAGCTTTCCTGATTTGGCTGGCGCTGTGGCTCCCGCGTGCGGCCATGAAACCAGGCCAGCCCCATATCGAGCGCACCCGTACTCACTTCCGCCCGCACCGCCTTGTCCAGATGCCGGCAGTGCAGTGGCACAAACGCAGCTTGCGTATCATGTTGCCCGCCCGCTTGCTTCACCCCGCCCACAGTCAGGGCCTGCTGTCGGTAGCACGGCAACAAATAGCCCTTCCATACCACATTGGCATAGCGTTGATTGAGTGTCAGCATCGGCTGTCCCAGCTTGGTCAAGCCATCGGCACCAAATCGAAAATCACTCTGGTTCAACACATTAACCAGGTGACGCGACTCGGTGGTACCCCAGAACTCCCGCCCCAGCCCGGCCTGCAGTGCGCCGCCCGGCCATTGGCGCGTGAACAGTAACTCGCGGATATCTAACGCATTATTGGCACCGCCCGTGCTGGCGATACGCGCTTGTATGGCCAGTTTGAATTGCCACCCGTCATCGAATTCAAGCGCCTTTTCAAACAAGCCATTGAGCGCAGCCGTATTGGCAACGCTGGCTGCTTCATGCAACCATTCCAGTTCCAGATTACCACGCTGGTAATTCGCCGCCAGCGCCAGCGGACTGCTGGCTGCCAGCAATGCGACACTTATGGCCCCTGCCCCGGTTTTGCATAACATCATTGTTCCCTCATTTGCGCTCAATGAAACTCGTGGGTCAACAGCTCAGGCTTAACCCAAATGCCATCGCGCGTGCGGGTCACAAAACCTGGCTCAATTTTGGGTGCATTGCCCGGCGTCAGGCGCAAGCGAGCCAGTGCATGGCGGGCAATCGACTTCATCTCCAACTGCGCCAGCAAAATGCCTATGCATTTCATGCGCCCGCCACCATACGGAAAATAGGCATATTTGGCACGGCTGGCGCTATTGCCAGGCAAAAAACGATCCGGATCGAAGCGCAAGGGGTCGGGCCACAACTGTGGATCGCGATGGGTAACATAAGGGCTGGTAATAATATTGGTATTGGCCGGAATGGTATGACCACTCAGTTCTACCGCTTCGCTATTTTTGCGATCGACCAACCACAACGGCGGCAATAAGCGCACCGACTCGGAAAATACCCGCTCCAGCACCGGGCAATCGGCCAGATCGTGGCGCATCGCCAATGCATCAGGCAAGGCAGCCAGATCAGCGCGCACCTGCTCTTGCCACACCGGATGCTGGCACAAAAAATGAAACGTCCACATCATGCCGGAAGCAACGGTATCGAAACCGGCCAGAAAAACGCCCATGATTTCATGCAAAATTTGCTGGTCGCTCAAGCCCTGGCCATTGTCTTCGTCCCGGTGCAGCAGCAAATCGCCCAAAAAGCCACTGATCGAAAACTGGCCGCCGCCGCTGCGGCGCTCCCGGATAATGCCCAGCAACAAATCGGCGATGGCACCCGCAGCACGCGCAAGCTGGCGATGGGTAGGCAAGGGCAACCACATTGGCAGGGGTATTGGCTGTGATAAACGCCGGTTCATGCAATACAGACTCTTGTCCCAGGCCGGGGCAATGATGGCAATTTCATCCGCAGTCAAGGCCCGCCCCAGCAGAAACATCGAGACCGTGGACATAGCATAGGCCACCAGTTGTGCTTGCAAATCGATATATTGCCCGGCGCGTGCGGCCTCACACCAACGCCCGACACAGGCTTGCGCCTCGGCATCGATCAACTGGGTTAATTGGCGCATTTTCTCGGCACTGAAAGAGGGTGCCACAGCCTTGCGTTGCTTTTTCCACTTCTCGCCATCGGCGATGATCATGCTGCCGCCAGCCAGTGGCTCGAACATGGCGGCAATATCACTGCGGCCAAATTGCTGGCCATGAAAGATCTGTTCCAGATCACCCGGGGCAAAACTGAGGCAAAAAGACATGCCAAGTCCAACCGGAAGTTGCACCACTGGCCCGTGCTCCTGACGACAAGACATGAGCAGATCCAGCGGTGTATCACGAAACGCGGCAAAGCAGCCCAGAACGGCATGGCCACGTGGCCCGGGTGCAAATTGTTTTGAACGCATGATTTGTGCCTCAGTCAGTTTGCATTATTTGGCGGGCGAAGCCAGAATTGCCATCGCAAAGTCACCCGAGAATACCGCCGATGAACTGGCGGTGCGCTTGCGGTAGTCGGCATCGGCCATCAGGGATTGCACGGTATCGGGACGGGGAAACTCGATCAACTCAATGCCATCAAAGCTCCAGTCTTTGGTGCGTGGTGTCAGGGCGCTCAGAAATACCCGACCACCGTGTTTTTCCAACACAGGCTGGCGGTCTTGCACATACTGCCCCAAAGCTTGCTTGCCATCATGGCCATCTCCAATCTGGAAGGCGACAAAAATGGACGATTTATCAGCAGACAAGGCCGTGCCCATATCAGAGGCGACCGGCGTGATCTCAAACTGCGCGCCGCTTACCGGTTCTTTGTGAATCGAAATGTCATTGCCCGGGAACTTACCAAAGAAAGTTTGGGCAAGGGTTGCCGCCAGAATTGCTTTTTGATCGCTTGATTCATTTTTTGAAAGTGATAAATACATACCAAACTCCACAATAAGATTTTTAAAAAGAAACTTCCATCTGCCAAATTGCAGTTTTTTGCAAAATATGTCAGAACGTCCAACATTATCCTCTCAAAACATTGACGTGTAAATAGATAACGCGTAATATGTTCACGCGTCACCTACCAACCACGAAGCATGCGGAAGATAAAAAACCATGAAAAAATTCAATGACTACATCAAACACTGGCGATTTTTTTGCCTGTTGATCATACCTGCTTTGGCCCTGCTGGCAGGGTCAGGGGCATCCAGGCTAGGCTTTAGTTCGGACTACCGGGTCTTTTTTTCAAAAGACAACCCCCAGTTGAACGAATTTGAGCGCATGCAAAAAACCTATGTCAAATCGGACAATCTACTGATTGTACTGGCACCAGCGAGTGGCACCGTATTTGACCCCACCACACTCGACGCCATCAAATGGATTACCAACCAGTCCTGGCAGACGCCTTATTCGGTGCGGGTTGACTCCATCACCAACTTCCAGCGCGCCAAAGCCGACGGCGATACCATTAACGTGGCCGACCTGGTGCCCAAGTCGCTCCAGCCCAACAATGCGCAACTGGCCGAGATCAAGAAATTTGCCTTATCCGAACCGCTGCTCGCGGGCCGCCTGATTTCACCAAGCGGAGCCGTTACCGGCATCAACGTCACCTATCAGTTGCCGGAAAAATCCCC
>JBDLSU010000555.1:0-3730 GCA_039799405.1 Pseudomonadota bacterium
GACTTGCAACAGGATCGTAACGAATTTGAGCTTTATTTCCGTCGCCAAAACGATAATTACCGTGTCAGTGGGCAATATCTGGAAATTGTGCGTGGCGATAATCTCTTCGATGCAATGTCACGCACCCGCAAACAGGACGACTATTTGCGAGAACTCGAAGAATGTGATGTTTTTGTTTGTCTTGTGGGCGGCAAAGCCGGGGCAGGGATTGTGGAAGAGTTTGATTGCGCCTGGGCACAATTCAAAACACTGGCACGACCGTTTATTTTTACATTTTTCAAGGACGTGGCGACCAGCACTAGCCACAATAAAGATGCCATGGTATCGATTTGGGATTTTCAGAAGAAGCTGGCGGATTTGGGGCATACGCCAACACTCTACAAAACCGATGCTGAATTGAAGTTGCGTTTTGCTGAACAGCTTGGGCACCTGCTACCCAAACTGATCGAGTCATCCGCTAAATAGATAGGTTTATAAATACTTGTCGGGAATCCGGGCGGGGCGTCTACCTTGCTTCCCTTGTATGCCTGATTCTTGCAATGAAAACCGTCGCACCGTGAATCTCATACCGGACTTCATATTGTTTCACCAAAATTCGGCGCACTTCAGCAGGTAAAAATTGATCCAGTTGCTCTCCCATTCTTGGCATTGTCCGCAAGCGACTTACTGCCTCGATGATCAGTTTGGCGTGTTCTCGGGCGGCATAACGGTTGATCGCCGAGAGATATTCAACCAAGCCCGCCAAATCTGAACGCGCTTTGCTAGCCCATTTCACCTGCATCATAGTGGCATTGGGAGTGGATGGTCGCTATCGAGGCTATCGCACCAGGCTTGCATCTGCTCATGATCAATCACTTTGCCATCTTGAATATCTTGCAAACCCTCTCGCGTCAAACGATCAAACGCTTCTTCCTGCTCAACCCAGGCTGTCAGCGCTTGATTGACAATCCAGTCCCAGGGGCGGTCAAGTTGCGTGGATAATTTTTCAACCTTGGATGCCAATGCTACCGACACCGCAGCCGTTACCACTTGTGTATCTGGAGTTGACATGACTCATTCCTTTCAAACATCTATTCGCTGGCGTGGACAGATAAGACAAAGTGCAGCGTTCCGATTATAAATGAGTTTATGCCGAATGTGAAAAAGCCCGCAACGCGGGCTTTTTTACTTCAATCAATTACAAGCTACAACAAGCTACATTAAGGTGCGCAAGTTACGCCCACTGCTGCAAATGCTGCTGTTACGTCTGCCACCACATAACCACGGTTGGCTGCTGCATTTTGTACACCGCAAGCGCCCTGGTTGAAGGTGCTGTTGGCTGTCCAGTACAAGCGGTTGGCGTCGGCCATGATTTCAAACGCTTTGCGGGTATTCCAGCCTGCTTTGGTTGCCAGCAGGTAAAACGCCTTGTTATACACACCGCTGGAGTAATGCACGTCCATTGTGCTGGTAAAGTTTGCAGCATTGTCAATCGAGCGGCCGTCTTGTGGCGGGTTGTTCATGTAACGCAAGGCGCCTGCTGCCTTGAAAATCTCACGACCAACCTGCCAGTCATTGGTGCCACTGTTGTAGTACTCGGCTGCTTCGCCTGCCATATCCGAGAACGCTTCGTTCATACCACCAGACATACCGGAATACACCAGACCGGAATTTTGCTCGGTAAAGCCATGGCTTACTTCGTGCGATGTCACATCCAGCGATACCAGCGGGTAGAAAGTGGTTGCGCCGTCACCGAAATACATCGCAGTACCATCCCAGAATGCATTTTCATACGAACGCTTGTAATGCACTTTCATGGTCAGCTTTTGGCTGATTGGGCGAACACCGAGCCAGCCCTGATACATATTAAATACTACGTTACCAAAATAGTGCGCATCATTCATCGGCGCAAAACCACCGTTGATCGCCTTGACCGTATTGCGTGGGCAGGTGAAGGTGTGAGCCTTGGTGCCGGTGGTCTTGTTGTTCATGTTAATGGTAATAACATTGGTGCTATCCAGCGCGCAAGTCGTACCAGATTGGGTCACATCCATTTTGCCAAAATTGGTGCCATATTCATATTGGCCGGTTTTGGTATTGCCGCCAGGGCCAGTACCGATCAAGGCAGTGTGGATACCGTTCCATTGTTCCAGTACAGCACCGGTGTTGGCATCAAAAATATAGTGTGGGCGGGTTGGCTCATCTTTTGTGGTTGTGCCGAAGAAGGAAACCACATAGATCAGGCGGGCTACACCGTCATCGCCGCGCTTGATATACAGCTTGGCTTTTTCATTTTCTGTTTCAAATACCTGGGCCAGGGTTTTGGCTTTGTCCAGCACATCGGCTTTGGACAACAGCGGCTGCACGCTTGGCAAATCATTCTTCAGATTACGTAATTTGTGACCAGTAACGCGGGGCTCAGACTTACCGATATCGCGATGTTCCACAATCGCTTCGCCCCAGACTGGTACACCCATATGCTTTTGAACGTGGCGGGTAACCGTGCGGCCGTTGGCAAACTTGTGGCTATGCTCTGCGCTCAGTTCGTGGGCGTCCAGGTCAACAGCATGGTGAACACTGGTTAAACCTGCTTGTTTTGCTACTTTTTCTACATTGACACGGTCGGCTGCGAATGCGGTGCCGAAAGATGCGGTGATCAGGGCTGCTAACAGAGTTGGGCGGGCGATGCGGTTCAGTTCAATATGCATAGTTTAGTCTCTTTCTATTTGAATTAAATTATCGTTTATGAAATTATGTATTCCCTGGTGTTGCAGCATTGCGTGAATCTGTTGCCTCACTTCATCGTTTGTTTCCGTGTGGCATGAGTAGAA
This sequence comes from Pseudomonadota bacterium, assembly GCA_039799405.1. GTDB lineage: Bacteria > Pseudomonadota > Gammaproteobacteria > Burkholderiales > Burkholderiaceae_D > CAMBDR01. The sequence goes on from JBDLSU010000555.1 coordinate 2,811, forward strand.
CTATAAAGCAGTCGTTTCCGTTTGGCAAGCGATTTTTCCATCTTTTTTTCATTTTTTTTCGCTTCAGGCCGTTTTATATTTGTTTGGGCCACCAGGAATGGCTAAAAAATTGCGTGTGCCTGGATTTTTGTGACTATTGAAAATATGGGTTGATAGATTTTGTGGATGGTGCGGGCAATAAAAAACCCGCAGCAGGGGCGCAAGGCACCCCGGTGCGGGTATGAGAGAGATGAAAAAGCGTTTAAAGCACGGTATTACGGTGCGCAGGTAACGCCAACGGCGGCAAATGCGGCGGTGACGTCAGCCACGGTGTAACCACGGTTGGCGGCAGCGTTTTGTACGCCGCATGCGCCCTGGTTAAAGGTGGAGCCGGCGGTCCAGTACAGGCGGTTGGCATCGGCCATTATTTCAAAGGCTTTGCGGGTATTCCAGCCTGCGGTGGTTGCTAACAGATAGAACGCCTTGTTGTAGACGCCACTGGAATAATGCACGTCCATTGCGCTGGTAAAGTTGGCTGCGTTATCGATCGAGCGGCCATCTTGCGGTGGATTGTCCATGTAACGCAATGCGCCTGCTGCCTTGAAGATTTCACGGCCGACTTGCCAGTCGTTGGTACCGGAACGGAAGTATTCAGCGGCTTCGCCTGCCATATCCGAGAACGCTTCATTCATGCCACCGGACATACCCGAATAGATCAGGCCGGAATTTTGCTCGGTAAAGCCATGGCTGACTTCATGTGCTGCCACATCAAGCGAAACCAATGGATAAAACGTGGTTGCGCCATCACCGAAGTACATTGCTGTGCCATCCCAGAATGCATTTTCATACGAACGCTTGTAATGGATCTTCATCAGCAGTTTTTGGCTGATTGGGCGCACGCCGAGCCAGCCCTGATACATATTGAATACCACACCACCGAA
>JBDLSU010000556.1:0-5249 GCA_039799405.1 Pseudomonadota bacterium
ACCCCGACAACTCCATCACGCTTGCCCTCTCTGCCGCACACCATTACGGTCGCCATGCTCGGCCTGCTGGTAATGGCGGGCACCCGCATCACAATTTCGCTGTATGCGCTGTCGATCAACCTGTCCGCGTTTCAGGTTGGCAGCATGATCGCCATGTTCTCGCTGCTGCCGATGTTTTTGGCGGTGAGCGCCGGGCGCTGGCTCGATCGCGCCGGGGTGACGCTGCCACTGGCCACCGGTGCGCTGGCGCTGTGTGCGGGTACGGCGCTGGCGACCTGGCAAGGGCATTATTTTCGCTTGTATGTGGCGGCAGCGCTGGTGGGAATAGGCTTCATGCTGGTGCTGGTGATATCGCAAAATGTGGTCGGCCAAGCCGGGCCAGCCGAACAGCGTACCAACCGCTTCACCACGCTGTCTTTGGTGTTGGCCGCCGCCAGTTTTGCGGCACCAGTGATGGCGGGCTACCTTATCGATCATTTGCGCCATCAAATCGCCTTTTTGCTGTTTGCCGCCGTGGCACTGGTGCTGCTGGCCTGCACCCGGCTGCCGCCGTTTCGCCAGCTCCCCGCGCCTGCGCCTGCTGCTTCCACACCAGCCAGCCGCCGGGGTGCGCTGGCGCTGTTCTGGCATGAACGCGGCTTGCGCACGGTGTACCTGATCAATATCATCCTGGCCTCCAGTTGGGATTGCTTCATGTTCGCCACCCCGATCCTGGGCCATGCGCGCGGCTTTTCGGCGTCCACCATCGGCCTGATACTGGGCAGTTTTTCCATCGCCACCTTCGTCATCCGCTTCCTCATGCCGGTGCTGACCCGCGCTTTTAGCGCCTGGCAAATCCTGTGCGCGGCACTGTTGGTGGCGTGCCTCGGTTTTCTGCTGCTGCCGTGGCAACAAGAGGCCGCCAGCATGATGGCAACTGGTTTCATGCTGGGCCTGGCGCTCGGAGCCAGCCAGCCGAATATGTTGAGTTTGCTGTTTCAGGGGGCACCAGAAGGGCGCGCCGGGGAAGTGCTGGGCATTCGCGTTACCATCGGCAACGCCAGCCAGGTGGTAATACCGCTGGCGTTTGGTGCGCTTAGTAGCGGTCTGGGTATGACGCCGGTGTTTTTGTTTGTCAGTTTGCTGCTGGCGGGTGGGGTGTGGTTGGCGCGGCAGATGCTGGTTGCGGAAGCGCGATAGCGTTGCGGCTGCATCCATCCCGTAACAAACACCCAAGTTAAGCCAGGGCTTCGACCTCAATTCCCTTCTTTGCCAACTCTCCAGCAAAGCGCGCCACAAACGCTTCGCTCATTCCGCTAATCTCTTTCAAATTGGGTAGCAGCGCGACATCCTCGATGCCGCCCACTTCAAAGCTGTCGCACTCGCCATCCCAATACCGAAAAATCTGGCGGTATACCTCGTTGCCACCATCAAAGCCCAGTGTTTCCACTTGCGCCAACAGCGCATCCGGGATCAGCAAACCCTCGAAGTAAGCCAGGGCTTCCGGCAGAACCGCGTAGCCTTCTTTTTCGATCAGAATTTCACGCTCGCAATACTGTTTGGCAAATTCGTGCAGATCAAAACACGGCAGCAGTGTTTTCCGGGTGTACATCAATTCTTCTATCACCAGCAGTTTGAAATTGAGGTCTTTGAATTGCTGCTTGCCCTCAGTCGGCAGAATCATCGTCATCGCAGGCGCAGCGGCGTTGTGACACAGCGCGCGCAAAGCATCGATATGTGGGCCATGCCTGTCCCCGGCGACCAGCATGTGCGCCAGCCGACGCGCCTTGGCGGATTTTTTCAAGAGCCTGCGCCTTTCTTCATCCGCGTCCGGGTGATAGAAAAAGCAATCACTGACAAAGGTTTCGTACTGCGGCTCGGTCCAGCGCTGCGCAAAAACCGTCAAATGATCGGTGATTTTATCCAGATCGGCATAGATAAAGCTGCTGCCGTCGTTTTCCAGCAGATCCGACCGGATGTGAAGGTACATGCCGTAATTGCTGGCATCCGGATCGAGGCCGAGATAGAAATCAAGCAATTCGCTGATGATTCTGGCACGCTGCGGGTGCGCTTCCAGCAGTCTCAATGTGAGGCTGTCGCCAAAATCGGGATTCTCGCGCACCAAAGGCAGCAGCCAATCGGCGGCCGCAGCTTGCAAATCATCATGATCCAGCCCGCCGATGTGGTAGTAGTAGATTGCCAGCAGCATTTCCAGCACGTTGATTACGGTGACGGTCTGTAATTTGGTGGCACCCGCAATGATGATTTGCCGGGAACAGGGTGCCAGCTTTTCCACCAGCGCCAACACGCGCGGGGAAAATTGGCGCAATGCCGACTCCAGATGGGTAGTTGAAGCACGGTAATTTTTACTGTGGAAGACTTTAAGCAATTGATAGCTGGCTTGCGCCTGCGCGGGCTGGTTCCAGTCGGTTGCCTCCAGAATGCTGATCACCGCCTCATACAGTTGCAGCGCCGCCGCTTCGGATTGCGCACAAAATTCAAGCCATAAAGCATTCACCGCCTTGATGATGTGGCTCTATTTGGGCTGGGATGGCGGCATCTCTTGCACCAGCTTGATGGTTTCGGCGATGACCACCCACGCTCCTTCGGGGGAACCTTGACGGATGGCACTGGTAAAGTCATCGAGCTCGCGGATCATTTTTTTGCTGCGGGTTTGGAGGGCGAATAGCAGGTCTTTGATATTCATGTGGGGGCACTCGCTATTGTGGAATGGGCATTATCCAACAGGAAGGCTGGATGCGCGAGAATAAGGAGCGCAAATTGGACTTTGCATGGGGCACGTGGCGCAAGGACAGTTAAATCAGAGTGCGCCGTTGTTTATTGGTCGGTCGTCCGGTTGGCTGGCTGAAGCGTCAATGGTGAGATAAAGTTACGCCTGGTTTCAATTTGTAGGAACAAGAAGGGATTTGCTGTTCGAGGGTGCCTTCATCAACCAAACGTTGTAACCATGTCTGCGCCTGATCAGGCGAAACATTCAGTGCGCTGGCGATAGATTCGTCGTTCATTGGTGCTGCCAACAAGCGCTGCACAATATTGCGCACGGTGGAAAACAATGTTTCAGCCGGGCTGTCCTCAGGTTTTATTATTTCTCCCTGCGCCGATGCGTTCTCGATTGGTGCCATGGGCAAGGAAGTTTGCCAAGGGGGGGTAACTTGCCTTGCATTGAGAATGGCATTGAATGCCTGTTCATCCTGTGGCTCTGGCCAAGACTTTGCCCCTTTTTCCCGCAATGCATCCAATCCCCTGGATGCTTTTCCACTGCTGCGCACATAAACCGGCACCAAGTGCATTTTTTCCAGTTGTTCAATGGCCCCGGCCCATGTACCCCCGCGATTGTAATCCGACGCGACAACGAGTGCGGCATCAGCCAGTGCATAAATGAGCTTGTTGCGCTGCATGGCATGGCCAGCATTAAACCCAGCATTGGGATCATAGGCAGACAGCAATACCAATCTGTTTTCCATTAAATCCTTACGGCGGTGAGAATCCAATGCGGCGCGTTCCAATTTTTCCGCCATCACTTCACACACCCAACCGTGGGCGTTTGCCGCACCTTGCATGGCGGCCTGATCAATCCCGCGTGCGCCGCCGGATATCAGCGTTTTTCCGGCTACGGCACTCAAATGACCAACATGATTAGCGTAATCCATTTCTGCCTGATCGGCATCACGCGAACCGATCACGGCCAAGCCACCTGTTTCCAACAGCGAAATATCGCCGCATCCGTACAATACGGGCGGTGCTTCTTCGCGCAACCTGGCTTTTAAGTGTTTGGGATAATGCGGATCGGCACGGCTGACGATCCAGATCGCGCGGCTGTGCCAATGGGTTACGGCCTGGCTTAACAGGAACCCACGCCCGAGCAGATGACGCAGGCGGCTTTCTTCAATAATCGGCTGGCAGCCGCGCAGCAAATCCGCAGCATCCGGTGCTAACAGATCGGCAGGTTGATGACCGCTGGCATGCAAATGTCGCGCCAGTTTTTTGTATTCGCCATGAGAAAGCAATTCTGGCGGCGCAGGATTGCGTCCAAGCAGCAATGGTGCTGTGAGCAGCAAAATGGCTTGAGTATTGGGTGACAGGCTACCGGAACAAAGGTCTTGATTCATTCGTCTGCCTCCGTTTGTGCCAGTGACAGCGCAAGCGGCCAGACCTCGCCGCAGCCGTTCTGCCGTAAAAGCCATGCGGCAACCGTGATGGTCCAGCGCGAATGGACGATATCATCCACCAACAAGACCGGGCCGGGAAGAATGCCATTGACTTGCATGCTGTTATCCAGATTTAGGACTTGCTGGGCACTGTTTGCCATGTTTTTTTGTTCCGCTGAGTGCAAAACTTTTTCAAGCGCCGGGTGAAATGGCAAACCCAATGCCAGCGCCAGGCGCCGCGCAAAATCCGGTACCAGATCAGGGTGGCGCAAAGACGGAATCGCCGTCACCCAACTTGGCCCGGGTTGTGGCTGCCATTTTTTAAACATGGCGACACAGGCTGCCACCAGTTCGTCACTAAAAAATTGATCATGGTAGCGGCCAGTTTTCACCAAACTGCCCCAACCAGCATCGCCCCAAATGCACAACGCCTGGCCGGGTTGTGCCTGTAATGCGACGGGTATATTGCCGCGCAGACCATAGCCCGGCATGCCTGTACTGGGTGGCCATTTCTTGCGTGGTTCTATTGGCAGATTGCTGCGCCGAAGAAAGGCAATGGCTTGCTGAACGGTAACCGGGTTGATGTTGGTTGGCAATGGCGGCAGCGTGGGCGGGGTGGCCAAGGTTGGGTCGGCATCGAGTGCGCTTAAAAGAAAACCCATGTGTGCGCCAAAGGGCAGTTGAACATAGGCTTGCATTTGTTCCTGCTCATCTCTACGTAGCGCGGTAAGTCTGTTTGTGCGTTGCCAAAATGCATCTTGCAAAGTGGCTGTGGTCAATTGCCATTTGCTGCCTTGTTTAAAGATCGGTGCGGGCGACTCCAATGCCAGCAGTTTGGCGGTGTTTTCAATGCGCGCATTGCTTAGGTTAATTTTTCCCTTTAACTCCGGGATGGATAGGCCATTGGGTGCCTCAGCCAGTTTGCTAAGTATGGCGTAGACCTCATCTTTGCTGGGAAAAGCGCTGTCTATGAACCAATCGGTAATGCGTATTTCTTCTACCCCGCTTAATAGAACGCCATAAGCGCAAGGTAAGGCACGGCCGGCCCTGCCAACTTGCTGGTAGTAAGCGACAACCGAGCCTGGTGTCTGGAAATGGATC
>JBDLSU010000557.1:0-7042 GCA_039799405.1 Pseudomonadota bacterium
ACCAGGAACGTACCAGCTTAGCCACCAATCAAGACATGGTGGCACGTATGCGATTGCAGGCTGCAGCAATGGATCGTCCGATCGCCAGTGCGCAACGGGTGCGCCAGATGCTGGGCCTGGCAGCCGCACCAGGAGCGTAAGCCATGAGCCAACTGGTGATTTTTGGGGTCTCAAATATTTTGTCCGATCTGTTCGATTGCGCTCTGGCAAATGGGTTGACGCTGGGCAAAATCGTGATCCACCAGGCCGAACAAGTGGGCGAGCGCGATCTGGCCCTCAGTGAACGGCTGGCGGCCCTCAGCCGCATTTGCACCCCGCCCGAAGTGATTGAATTTGATGCGTTTGTACCGCAAGACGGTGATTTGTATCTGCTCGGCCCCACCACCCCGACCCGCGCCAGCATGGTGCAACAGTTACAGCAGCGCCATCAAATCAAGTTCCATACCCTGATCCACCCCAGCAGCTATGTTTCGCCACTGGCAACGATGGCAGAAGGGGTGTTTGTCGGGGCCAAAAGCGTGATCGGCCCGGGCGTCCATCTGGGGCCGCATGTGTTTGTCAACCGGGGCGTCAGCATCGGCCACGATACCCATATCGGGGCCTATTCGCGCATTCAGCCCGGCAGCAATCTGGGTGGCTTGTCCCGCATCGGCCAGGGTGTGACGGTGGCAATTGGTGCCACCGTGCTGGAACGGCTGGTGGTGGGCGATGGGGCCTTCATTGCGGCGGGCGCGGTGGTGCTGGCGGATGTGGCGGCCAATGTGCTGGTGGCCGGTGTGCCGGCCAAAGTTAAAAAACAGTTGGCCTAAGCCTCCACTGCAGCGCCAGTGCGCGCCTGAAAACGACTCAGCGCAGCCTGCCCTGCCCCCAGTACGCTCGGCCCGGCATGCGCCAGATCAAGCTGTTGGTCAAATTGCTGGCGCATGCGCGCACCCAGTTCAAGCCGCAACGCCGGATCCCTCACCCATTGCTGCAACAGGGAAAAATAGTCGCCCAGGTCATGCGCCAGTGGCCCGGCGCTGCCAAGCTTGTCACCGCCATCAGAATCAGCAAAGCACAGCGCTGGCAAACCCGCCGCCATGGCGTCGGCTACCGCAAAACCACCGCCCATGCGTGGCGGGTTGACATAAATATCGCAACAGGCCAATACCCCCATCACATTATCGGTGCCGGGCAGCAGATGCAATTGTCCATCGGGCAGATGCTGCAAGCTTGCAGCCAGGCCGTCATCACTGCGCAGCAACACCCACACCACCTGAGGATGCTGCCGCAAAAATGCCGCCATCGCATCCAGCCATTCAGGCGCTACCGTAATGGGCAGACACCAGGCACTGGAAATGAGAACCAGTGCGTCCTCAGGCAAGCCCAATTCGGCCCGGCTCAGATTGGCCAACAAGCTCTTGCGCGACAAGCGCCAGGGGTGATGCCATGGCTGGCTGGCGGGCATGCGCGCGCCCCATGGGTGATTGCCCGCATCGGCGCGCGCCGCCAGCCAGACATCGGCTGGCAACATGGATGCAATTGAATTCACCCCCAATGCCAGCACCGGACGCACCGCATACAAGGCCTGCGCCAGGCAGGAATGCAAGCCCACGACCAGTACCAGATCCGGATCAAAGGCACTGATTTTTTCCAGCATATCCAGCGCGCGCCGCATTAAGGAAAAGCGCGGCTCATTGACTGCCACCGTCAATTCCAGCCCCAGCTCGCGTATCAGCGTGTCGATTTGATAGCTGTCCTGATTCACGCCAAAGCCATTACCCAGCAAGTTCGCATAATCCGGCACCTGGGCCTCCTGGCAGGAAAACAGTCCAACCTGCATGCCGTTCTGGCGCGCCAGTTGCGCTTGTTCCAATGCCATCATGGTTGGCGGCGAATCTTTTGAAAACAAAAACGCGGCCACAATCGCCACTTTTTGAATGCGCTCAATGGGTCGTACCGGTGGCAAACAGCGGGCCTGACGCGCCACCATCTGCCCCATGCATTGCGTCAGCAGGGGCAAGCCAATTTCCTGCAGCGCGCTTACAAATACCGCTCTCTGGCTACTGCGCGCCAGCGTAATTTGCCAGGCAAAATTGAAGAAAGCGGCCATCCGGTCCAGATCAGCCGGCACAATCGTCAGCAATAAAGCGCTGGCCGACTTCAAAAATCCGGGTTCCTGCGTAACATAATGCTGGTACATGGCCCAGTGAAATCCGGCAATATCATTGGCCGGAACAGCAGCGCGCAAGCGATCCAGCCATTGCCGCAACTGCCCGCTATCGTAACCGCGCCTGACCCAGGCATCCGTTACCGACACCAGATTCAGCCAACAATAGCTGGCAGCGGGATTATGGATCACGCGATCAAGCGCATCGCTCATGAGCAGCGCGATCCGGTTGCGTTTTTTATCATGCTCAACATCATTCATGCAGACAGGCTCCAGGTACTGAAGTGACAGACATCAGCTTGTGATGCAGGCTCAGGATAGCGCTGCACTTACTGCGCCGGGTTGCACACATCGGCATGGATCGCATTGATCGCAGCCTCCAGTTCCGGCGTCAGCTTCACATCCCAGGCATCGATATTTTCCTGCAACTGGGTCAAATTGGTGGCACCGATGATGGTACTGGCGACAAACCAGCGCGAATAACACCAGGCCAGCGCCAACCGGGCAGGCGTGAGGCCATGCTGGCGCGCCAGATCGGCATAGCGCTGACACACCGCCTGCACCGCCGGACGCAGATAGCGCGGGCTCCAGGTGGGCGGGAACAAAGTCAAGCGCCCGCTGGCCTTGGGATTGTCCAGATATTTGGCGCTCAACTGACCAAACGCCAGCGGGCTATACGCCAGCAGGCCGACATTTTCGCGGAAGCAGGTTTCATCCAGCCCTTGCTCATAGCAGCGGTTGACCAGGTTATAGGCATTTTGAATCGAGACCATGCGCGGTGCATTTTGCCGTTCGGCTTCTTTGATAAATTCACTCACGCCCCAGCAACTTTCGTTCGATACCCCGATCGCGCGGATTTTGCCCGCCGCAACCAGATCGGCCAGCGCGCCCAGGGTATCGGCAATCGGCGCGCAGGGGCGCTCGGCTTGCGGATTGAAGGATTTTTGCCCGAAGATGGGCACATTGCGGCTGGGCCAATGCAGTTGGTACAGGTCGATATAATCGGTTTGCAGGCGTTGCAAGCTGGTTTCCACTGCCGCACGAATATTGTCCGGGGTCAGGTCGTTTTCGCCCTTTCTGATCCAGCCAAAACCGCGCGATGGCCCCGCCACCTTGGTTGCCAGCACCACCTTGCTGCGCTGGCCGGATTTTTTCAGCCAGCTCCCGATATAGCGCTCGGTCGAACCCTGGGTTTCGGCACGCGGCATGACCGGGTACATTTCGGCGGTGTCGATGAAATTAATGCCACGTTCAAGTGCATAATCGAGTTGGCTGTGGGCATCGGCTTCGCTGTTTTGTTCGCCAAAGGTCATGGTGCCGAGGCAAATTTTTGAAACGCTTAGGCCGCTTTGGCCAAGTACGGTGGTGGCAATGGTCATGATGGCAGGCTTTCAAAAAATCGGAGATTGAGACGAAATCAATCCGGCTATTGTAAACAGAATTGTCGGCAAACCCGGGAGCAAAGTGCGCCAGCGCGCCACAATCGACCAACGATTGCAGCGCGATGGCGCGCCGCATATAATCACACCTTTCATCACACCTTTAATCACACTTTTGCCAATTTCAAACGGATTAACCATGAACCAAGCACCTCACCTGATGTTTTGTACTTTGTTAACCCTCGGCCTGGCTGGCAGCGCGCAGGCGCAGTTTGCCGATATTCCCCAGGGCAAGAATATCCCCGACTGCCAGTCCGGCGGCATGGCTGCGGCCAATTGCCTGAAGGCACTGGAAAAGAAAGGATTGCAACAATCTGGCGGTAAAGTGACGCGCAAAGCAGGCGAATTGCAATTTAAATTCAGCCCCAAGCCGCTGGTATTGACCAATAACGACAACGACGGTAAAGACTATATCAACTACGCCTATCTGGGCTATGACACCCGCTTGCAGCATCACATGTTGTATGTTGGCCTCAATCAGGGCGACCAATACCTGGCAATCCACGGCAAAAGCGCGCAACAAAGCGTGATGCGTGGCTACCCGGTGCTGGCACCAGACCAACAACACTTCGCCACCATGTCGGTAGACATGCTGGCCGGTTTTAACCCGAATGTGGTGGAAATCTGGCAAATGAATGGGGGCGAGATCAAAAAGCTGGCCAGCATCAAGGGCGACAAGTGGGGGCCGGATGGCTTGCGCTGGATTAATCCCAAATTGCTGGAAGTGAAAAAAGTCTGTAACAACCCGGACCCGGCACATCAGGAAATTATTCTGCAATGCGGTATCGTCATGGTGGCACCGGGCAAGGATGGCTGGGCCTTGCAGCCCTGAGCGCCCCTCACTATAGAATTGGCTTACGGTTTTTTGGCTTTCGCCAGCGCCTCGCCCGATCCAAAGCTGATCGGCGCTTGTGCTGCCAGCCAGGCAAAGGTGGCATACACAGCGGTGGCCTGGTTGATGCGTTCCGGCTGAATTTTATCAAAGGTATCGTCGTGGGTATGGTGCAGATCGAAATAATCGTCGGCCTTTAAATCCAGCTCAAAACTGGCGGCACCGGCTTCGCGTAGCGGGTTCATGTCCGGCCCCGGCCAGGCATCGCCCTTGCCCGCCGATACGCCCAGCGGTGCCAACACCTCCTGCATTTGCCGCACCAGCGGCAGCGCTGCGGCTTGCACATGGTGCGACAAGCGCACTACCGGCCCTTGCCCCAGATCCGCTTCCGATGCCGCCTGAATCCGCTTGATTTGCCCTTGATTGGCGGCCAGATACGCCTTGCCACCGGACAAACCGGATTCTTCATTGGCAAACAACACCACCCGGATGGTACGGCGCGGGCGCAAGCCCTGGCGCTTCAAAAATTCTGCCGCCGCCATCGTAATCGCACACCCTGCCCCGTCGTCCAATGCACCGGTACCCAAATCCCAGGAATCCAGATGACCGCCGATCAACACATATTCCTGCGGCAATTCGGAGCCTGTGATTTCGCCGATCACATTGTAAGAGGTATAGTTCTCCCCCACGGATGCACCCAGGGTCAGGTTCAGCATTACCGCCTGCTTGCGCTCCAGCACGCGCACCAACAGATCAGCGTCAGAATTGGAAATGGCGGCGGCGGGCACTTTGACCACATCGCTGTCATAACGCATCATGCCGGTATGCGGAAAGCGGTGGCTGTCCGTGCCGACCGAGCGAATCACCAGCGCCAGCGCCCCCTTGCGCCCCGCCACCGACGCGCCACGACTACGCCCGGCCGCCACCACGCCATAGTCATCAGGCTTGTGCATTTTGTGGTTGATAAACACAATCTTGCCGCGCACCGCTTCGTCCTGGGCGTTTTTCAAATCCTGCAAAGTGGCAAACTGCACCACCTCGGCCTTGATGCCATTCGCAGGCGTGGCGATACTGCCGCCAAGCGCCGTGACCGACAATACATGCGGGTAAGGGCTGACAATTTCGGCGCGCTCCACCCCGCGCTTCCAGGTCGGAAACGTCACCGCTTCCTTCCACACCTTGTCAAAGCCCAGCGCCTTAAATTTGGCCTCGGCCCAGGCCACCGCCTTGGCATCGCCCTCGCTACCCGCCATGCGGGAGCCAACTTCGGTGGTGAGTGATTCCAGAATGCGGTAGCTCACATTATCAGCCGCAGCAGTATCACGGATTTTGGCGGCGGTTTGCAGTTGTGCGGCACTAAACAGTGGCGTAGAAGCGGCTTTTTGATCGATGCCCGTGCTGTTTTTTTCATTGATATTGTCATTGGCCCGACACCCATTTCCCAGCACCAACAACACTGCCACGACTACCCCGCCACACACGCGCTTAAACATCCGCATTCCTTTCGATTTTGACTTTGCCGGGCTGATGATACTGCAACGAATGGGAAAAATCCAAGTGATGCTAAAATAACTTTCACTCAGGATCCACCGGGGTCAATGATGACTTTAGAAAAAAATTCTCCAGTTTCAACAGTAACCACAATCCCTGCCATTGAGGCTCGCATTGTGCTTGTACGTGGCCAGAAAGTGATGATTGATGCCGACCTGGCACAACTATATGGCGTGCCAACCAAGCGTCTGAATGAACAGGTCAAACGAAATATCGAACGCTTCCCCAGAGATTTTATGTTCACGCTCAACGCTGAAGAAAAAGCTGAGGTGGTCGCAAATTGCGACCACCTCAATAAATTGAAATTCTCAAAATCGTTACCGAATGCATTCACCGAGCATGGTGCAATTCAAGCTGCCAACATTCTCGGATCACCGCAGGCGATCGAAACAGGTTTATATGTAGTCAGGGCCTTTGTACGATTACGTGAGATGATTTTATCCAACCGGGACTTGAGCCAACGCCTTGATGAATTGGAAAACAAAACCGATCTAATCGAATTAAAGCACGATACCTTCGAGCACAATACCCGGGCACAGATCAAGCAGATATTGGATGCCATCCGCGAACTCATGCAACAACCTGATCCCCCCAAGAAAAGAGCGATTGGCTTTCTTGACCCAGATGAGGATAAGCCATGAGCAGATTTGCAATACAAAAATGAATCCTTGGTCGAGTTCCAGCCGACCAGGATCAATGCATTTCAGGCCCCCGCCGTTGATTTTGTAGCTTCAGCAAATACGCCCCCCAAGCCAACGCCATCAGCATCAACAACACGCCAATGCAAAACGCCAGCCGCGCCACGCCCTGGGTGTGCGCCAGCATATTGGTCATGGTCAGCAAATTACCCCAGTCGTGCGACTCTTCGCCACCGCCGCCGACCAGCGGCAAATTGCGATCTACCGCGTCAAGGATATACGGCGACAGATCGACAAAGCTTTGCCCGCTCCACCACAGCATGACCATGGCACCATAGGTTTCGCGCTGCTTCCAGATGAAGGCCACCATCAAACCCAGTGGCATCGTAACTTGAAACAGACTACCGCCCAAAATCGTCATGAAGCGCCCGAA
>JBDLSU010000558.1:0-4660 GCA_039799405.1 Pseudomonadota bacterium
CCTAAATCTTGAAGAAAACATAGAGGAGAATCAATGAAAACTTTGCAAGTGAATGGACTGGCACTGGCGCTCATCGGCAGCATGTTGGCTGCCTGCGGCGGCGGATCCGACCAGGGACAAAAAACCGCGCAAAGCGCAGCCCAGCGTAACCCGCAACTGGCCAAGGATGGTAGCAGCGGCCGCAGCCTGGGCCGGGTTGGGTCGCTGGCGGTCGCCACTGCCGACTGCCCGACCTGGACCGCCAGTGCGATTTTTACTGCTGGCCAGTGTGCTATTTATAACGGCAGCATGTACACCGCCAAGTGGTGGACCCAGGGCAATGTACCCAATTCCAGTGACCCTTACGGCCCATGGGCTTTGAGCAGCACTACGCCAACACCAACCCCGACACCCGTACCAACCCCGACGCCTACACCGACGCCTACACCGACGCCTACTCCGACGCCTACACCGGGCTGTGTACCGTATAAAGCCGGAACCGCCTATAAAGTGGGCGATGTGGTCAGCAATGCTGGCAGCACCTATAGCTGTACCGTAGCGGGCTGGTGTTCGTCCGGCAATTCCGCTTATGAGCCAGGTGTGGGCTGGGCCTGGGCTCAGGCCTGGACCAAGAGCAGTTCTGGCGCTTGTACCACCCCGACACCAACCCCAACCCCGACGCCGACGCCAACGCCGACGCCAACCCCGACGCCGACGCCAACCCCGACGCCGACGCCAACCCCGACACCGACGCCAACGCCAACCCCGACCCCAACGCCGACCCCAACACCCGGCGGTCGTGAAATCGGTACCTATTTCGCGCAGTGGGGTGTGTATGGGCGTGGCTTTGAAGTGGCCGACATCCACAACACCAAAACCCTGGTCAATGGTGTGCAAACCAGCCTGGCCGATCAACTTACCTTCATCAACTACGCTTTTGGCAATACCTATGCCAAAAATGGCGGCTATGAATGCGATATGGTAACGCGCACCGAAACCGGCAACGAAAATCCCCCTCCAGCCTCGGCCGGTACCGGTGGTGACTCGTTTGCCGATTATCAGCGTCAGCCTGCGCGTACCGTGGATGGCAAGGTAATTCCATGGGATGCCAAATTGACCGGTAACTTCCAGCAATTGAAATTGTTGAAAGCAGCGCACCCGAATCTGAAAGTCTTCATTTCGCTCGGTGGCTGGACCTGGTCGAAAAACTTCTCGGCCGCCGCCAAAACCGACGCACTGCGCAAGCAACTGGTGGCATCGTGCGTCAAGCAATACATTGCGGGTGATTTGCCGGTGCAAGACGGACGCGGTGGCCCGGGTGCTGCCAAGGGTGTGTTTGACGGGATCGATATCGACTGGGAATACCCGGGCGGTGGCGGTCAGCCGTACAACAGCGTTGACCCGGCGGACAAAACCAACTTCACCTTGCTGATGGCAGAATTCCGCCGTCAACTCGATGTGCAAGCTGCCAAAGATGGCCGTCGCTATTATCTGACTGCCGCAATTGGTGCCGGTGTGGACAAAATCAGCATGACCGAGCCTGCCATGTATCAACAATATATGGACTATGTCAACGTCATGACTTATGACTTCCACGGTGCTTGGGAAAGCACCACCAACTTCCACGCGCCTTTGTTCCACGACCCGCTTGACCCATCGACCGGCAATGTCGCCAAATACAATGCCAACGACGGAATCAAGGCCCTGATTGCGGCCGGTATGCCTGCCAACAAAATGGTGCTGGGCTTGCCACTGTATGGCCGTGGTTGGTCTGGCGTGCCAGCCGGCCCGAATGGCGATGGCTTGTATCAGAAAGCCACCGGTGCAGGCAAGGGGACTTACGATGCCGGTATCGATGACTATAAAGTCCTGAAAGCCAAGGCGGGCAAGCGTGGCGTGCATCCGGTTACCAAGCAATTGTGGCTCTACACCAGCAATGGCGAGTTCTGGACTTACGACGACCCAAGCGTGATCGCAATCCGCATGCAATACATCAAGGACATGGGCTTGCGTGGCGGCTTCTCGTGGGAAATTGATGGTGACGACAAAGGCGAACTGACCAGCGCAATCTGGAAAGGACGTTAATCGCAAAGTGGGCGGGTGGGTGAACGTGTACATGTGCGCGTGTGCGCATGTGCGTATCCATCAACCCGCCTGAGCAAGAAGCTGCAATAATACCCGGCGGCGCGCCACGATGGCCGCCGGGTATTATTGAATGGAGAGCAAAATCATGAAGCAAAACATGCGAGCCGTCGCCGCCAAACCAGCCCAGGTCAGCCACGAATGGCGGCGCTGGATTGCCGAAAACCTGTTGCTGGGCACCCATCCGGCAGCGCTGGTGGATGTGCTGGTGGCATCCGATATTGATCGCCACGAAGCGATTCTGGAAGTGGATGCGGCCATGAAAAGCCCGTATCTGCAAGGCGCGGGCCGTCTCAAAAATCGCCTGGCAAAACGCAACTGGATCGTCGATATCCAGGCCAAACTGCAGCGCTTGCGTCCTATCGAAATTCAACGTAAAGAGCGCCTGAGTGCAGAAGAATTTTTGCGCGACTACTACAGCACCAATCGCCCGGTGATTATTACCGGCATGATGGATGATTGGCCTGCGCTAAAAAAATGGAATCTGGATTATTTTCGCGAACATTTTGCCGAGCGCGAAGTGGAAGTGCAATTTGGCCGGGATGCTGACGCCAACTATGAAATGAACAGCATCGCGCACAAGCGCAAGATGCGCTTTGCCGATTATGTGAATCTGATCGAGCAACACAGCCCGAGCAATGATTTTTACATGACCGCCAATAACGACCTGAAAAACCGCGACGCGCTGGTGGAGTTGTGGCAAGACCTGGTGCAAGTGCCGGAATATCTGGAACCCAGCCAAAGCAATCGCGGCTTTTTCTGGCTCGGCCCGGCCGGTACGGTCACCCCCTTGCATCACGATCTGACCAATAACTTTATGGCCCAGGTAATTGGCCGTAAAAAAGTCCGCATCATTTCCGTGGCCGAAACGCCGCGTTTGTATAACCACCGCCACTGCTTTACTCAGGCAGACGTGCGCAAGATTGACCCCCAGCGTTTTCCTGACATGGTCAACGTGCCCATCGCCGAATGTATCCTCGCGCCCGGCGAACTGCTGTTTTTACCG
This sequence comes from Pseudomonadota bacterium, assembly GCA_039799405.1. Lineage (GTDB taxonomy): Bacteria > Pseudomonadota > Gammaproteobacteria > Burkholderiales > Burkholderiaceae_D > CAMBDR01. The sequence continues at coordinate 3,128 of JBDLSU010000558.1, forward strand.
GTCGGCTGCTGGCATTACGTGGAGGCGCTGGATATTTCCGTGACCATGGCCTTTACCAACTTCCGCTGGGACAACGACTTCTTTAGCAACTACCCTAGCGAGCACGATTTTTAGTGCCAGCAACAACTTAAAACGTCCAATGTTCGCACGTCATGGTGTGAGGTTCGACAAAATACTTTATTCCTGTCCGGTCGCCATCGTACCAAGCAGGTGTTCAAACTCACTGATCGGCACGGGCTTGCCAAACAAATAGCCCTGAAACCGCATGCAGCCCTTGCTGATCAAAATATCATGTTGCACTTCCGTCTCCACGCCTTCGGCAATGACATCCAGATTCAGGCTGTGTGCCATGGCGATGATGGTTTGTACGATCGCCTGATCGCTATGGTTTTCTGCCAGGTCACGGACAAACGACTGGTCGATTTTTAATTGATCCAGTGGCAGCCGTTTCAGGTACTGCAGCGAAGAATAGCCAGTGCCAAAATCGTCGAGGGAAAACTGGATGCCGATGTCTTTCAGGGTTTGGATAGTCTGGATGGTGCTGTCGGTTTTGTCCAGCAGCATGCTTTCGGTGAGTTCCAGCTTCAGGCGGCGCGGGTTGATGGCGTGGCGTTGCAGGGTGTCTTTTACTTGCGCCACAAAGCTGGCCTGATGGAACTGGCGGGCGCTGACATTGAGTGCCAGTTCCAGGCCAGCGGTGCGTCCCGATTGTTGCCACAGGCCCAGTTGCTGGCAGCCGGTTTCCAGCACCCATTGCCCAATCGGTAAAATCAAACCTGATTCTTCTGCGACCGGAATAAAATGCCCGGGCGCGACCAAACCACGTAGCGGGTGATTCCAGCGCAACAGCGCTTCCGCGCCGACCGGGTTGCCAAAGTGATCGACTTGCACCTGATAGTACAAACAGAGTTGGTGTTGGCCCAACACCTTGTGTAGTTCGTTTTCCAGTGCGGCGCGGGCCGCAATCCGGGTTTGCATTTTCGGGTCAAAGAAGCAAATCAGGTTGCGCCCCGCAGTTTTGGCCTGGTACATGGCAATATCGGCCTGTTTGAGCAATTCATCCTGGCTGATGTCCTGGCCATAAAACAGGGTGGCACCGATGCTGGCACCGCAGCGAAATTCCTGATTGCCGAGCGGGTAGGGCTGGTTCAGTCCGGCCAGAATTTTCTTGCCGACGGTTTCGGCCTGCTGGCCCGCTTCCAGGCTGTCGGCGCTCAGTCGCTCCAGCATCACCACAAACTCATCGCCACCCAGGCGCGCCACGGTGTCGGATTCGCGCACGCAGGCACTCAGGCGGGCGGCCACCTGTTGCAACAGCAAATCCCCCATATTGTGGCCGAGGGTGTCGTTGATGGTTTTGAAGTGATCCAGATCGATGAACAGAATGGCACCGGAACTGTCATTGCGGGTGCTGGCCGCCAGCGCCTGCTTCAGGCGATCCAGCAACAGGCGGCGATTGGGCAGTAAGGTAAGCGGATCATAAAACGCCAGGTTCTGGATTTCATCAGCGGCGGCTTTGCTCAGGGTGATATC
>JBDLSU010000559.1:0-6844 GCA_039799405.1 Pseudomonadota bacterium
AACGAAGAAAATGATCGCATAGATCCATTTTACGAGCTTGTTGTGCCTCTTTAGAATTTTTTGCGATGCAAGTCGTTGATTATTATCAGAATATTTTTTAGGTTGTTAAACTTGGGTTAACCACTCCCAACAACCCTCGCACCTGCGCCAGCGCGCCATCCAGCACCGCTTGCCGCGCTGCATCCGACACCATCCCGCGTGCCACCGATACCGCCCCCATCATGGTGGCAATCACCGCCCACGCCTTGTCCTGGTCTTGCAGTACCGCCGCAATCTGCTGCTGCAATTTGCCCATTCCTGCTTCAAACGCGGCTTTGGTTGAAGCATCAGCGCGGGCAATTTCACTGGTCAGGGTGGGCAAGGGGCAGCCGGTTTCCGGGTGGTTGATGTGGTGCAGACTCAGATATTTTTCCACCGCCACCATGGCCGCCTCGGGCGAGTTTGCCGCAAAAAAGCGCTGCGAGCGGGCCAGTTCGTTTTCGATAATTGCTTCCAGCAACGCTTTTTTTGAGCCAAAGTGCGAATAAAACGCACCGGAAGTTAGCCCGGCGGCGGCCATCAGGGCATCGACCCCGGTGGCGGCAAAGCCTTGCTTTTTGACCAGCGAACCGGTCACCTTCAGCAGGTGGGCGCGGGTGGCTTGTTTGTGGTTGGCAGTGTAGCGCATGGAAAAAATCCGGAAAAATGAAGAAATCGCTTGCAGCATAGCATAACGCCCGTTATTATAACGAGCGTTATCTCAAAGCCGGAGTCAATCATGCAAAGCACCGATCAAGCCCACCCACCGCGCGCTGCCCTGATAGTTGGCGCGGGTGATGCCACTGGCAGCGCCATTGCACGGCGTTTTGCGCGGGAAGGTTATATTGCCTGCGTCACGCGCCGTTCTGCCGACAAGCTGGCCACGCTGGTGGCAGAGATTGAAGCCGCTGGCGGCCAGGCGCGTGGTTTTGCTTCGGATGCGCGCAAGGAAGAGGAAGTGATCGCCTTGGTCGAGCAGATCGAGCGTGAAATCGGGCCGATTGAGGTGCTGGTGTTTAACATCGGTGCCAATGTACCGTGCAGTATTTTGGAAGAAACTGCGCGTAAATACTTCAAAATCTGGGAAATGGCGTGCTTTTCCGGCTTTTTGGTCGGGCGCGAGGTAGCCAGACGCATGGTCACGCGGGAGCGCGGCAGCATTATTTTTACCGGTGCTACCGCTGGCTTGCGTGGTTCCAGCCATTTTGCCGCCTTCGCCGGGGCCAAGCATGCGCTGCGTGCGCTGGCGCAAAGCATGGCGCGTGAACTGGGGCCGGAAAACATCCATGTCGCGCATGTGGTGGTAGATGGCGCGATTGATACCGATTTTATCCGCGACAACTTCCCCGAACGCTATGCCATGAAACAGCAGGATGGCATTCTCAACCCCGACCATATTGCCGACAACTACTGGCATTTGCACTGCCAGCCGCGCGATGCCTGGACCCATGAGCTGGATTTGCGGCCATGGATCGAGCGCTGGTAGCTGTCAATCGCATTGTCCACTGCATTATCAAGCCCATTTTTCACCGCATTTTTTATATTTCAGGAGCATGTTCATGAGCAAAACCATCGAATTTCTGTTTGATGTCGGCAGCCCTTTTTCCTGGCTGGCTTACCACCGCCTGCCCGGCTTTGCGCAAGAGCACGGCGCCAGCATTATCTGGACGCCGGTACTGGTGGCCGGTATTTTTCAGGCCACCGGCAACCGCAGCCCGGTCGAAGTACCGGCCAAGGCCATGTACACCCTGCTGGATTTGCAGCGCTGGGGCAAGGCTTTTCAGGTCAATTTTCAGATGAACCCGGCTTTCCCGATCCACACCCTGCAATTGATGCGCGGTGCGGTAGCGCTGCAAATGCAGGACGAAGCGGCGTTTCAGCGCTATCTGGCGGCGATTTTCCACGCCATGTTTGAGCAGCCGCGCAACCTGGGCGAACCCGCCGAACTGGCCAGCGTGCTGACCGCAGCCGGGTTTGACCCGATGCAATTGCTGGCAATGACGGCGGATCAGGCGGTAAAAGACAAGTTGAAAGAAAACACCACCCACGCGGTGGCGCGCGGCGCATTCGGGGTGCCGACCTTTTTTGTCGGCGAGCAAATGTTCTGGGGCCAGGATCGTTTCGATTTTGTGGCGCAGGCTCTGGCCCAGGCGTAAAGCAAGGGTGCGGTGCGAAGCGTGCGTGGGCGCGCTGGCAATGCGCCTATTTGTGCTTGAACAAACAGGCCGAGCGATATTTTTTATTCGGCGCTGGCTCAATCAGCGCCGCATATTTGCGCGTATCACCGGACGCGCTGACCAGCACCAGCCAGGTTTTATTCTGGTAGCGCACGGGCGTCATTTCCGTGTAGCGGCCACGGAAAAATACCGATTTGTCTTCCGAAATATCAAACGAAATCCCGGCTTCATCGGCATCTTGCGACAGCGCCGGGCAACTGGACGATTTTTTGACCGAGGGATCAAACTGGCAGGGGTAGACGCTCAAATCGGCCACCGTGGGATTGGCTTTCAGCGCCGCGCCCGCCTTGCCATGTTGCACATAGAACAAGGTGCCGAGCAAATAACTGCCGCCGCCTTCATGAGCAAACACCTGGTCTGGCACGCCGTCGTTATCCAGATCAAAATTCTTCAGTTGTTCGCCCTGGGCCGGGTCTGGCAGCTTGCCATTGGCCGGGGTTTGTGGCTGGGCCAGCAGTGCAAACTGGGGCGGGACCTTGGTTTTTTCACTGTTCAAAAAACCTTGCGCCAGGGTGCAGACTTCGCCACTGCCCGCAACAATGCTGTATTGCCGCTTGGCGGCCTGGGCTGGCAGGCTGCTCAGTAGTGCAGCAGAAAGCAGGCAGGGGAGTACACCCGATACCACGGTAAGACTTTGCAAGCGCATGGGTTTCATAATGATCCTTTTTAATCGTCTTCGTCACGGTCGCCAAATTTTGCCGCAATATCGCGAAATTCGGCTTCAATTTCAAAGAAAGCGTCCAGAATGTCCGGGTCAAAATGGCTGCCCCGGCCTTTTTTCATGATATCGACCGCTTCATCATGGGTAAACGCTGGTTTGTAGACCCGTTTTGAGATGAGCGCATCATACACATCGGCCACCGCCATCAGCCGCGCCGACACCGGAATCGCCTCGCCCACCAGATTTTGCGGGTAGCCGGAACCATCCCATTTTTCCTGATGTGAATAGGCAATTTCACGCGCAAAGGTGAGGAAGCCATTGCTGCCGCCCAGATATTTTTCCACCGTCAGAATGGTGTTGCGCCCATATACGGTGTGCAACTTCATGGTTTCAAATTCTTCTGACGTGAGCTTGCCGGGTTTGAGCAAAATATGGTCGGGGATGCCGACTTTGCCAATATCATGTAGCGGTGCAGATTTATACAGCAGTTCGATATTTTCGGCAGTCAGCACGGCCGCAAAGCGCGGGTGGTTTTGCAGGCGGCGGGCCAGGGCGGCGATATAGTTCTGGGTGCGGCGGATGTGGTTGCCGGTTTCGTTGTCGCGGGTTTCGGCCAGCGATGCCATCGCCATGATGGTGGCATCTTGCATTTTGCTGAGTTGCTCGGTGCGCTCGGCCACCAGATATTCCAGGTGTTTGTTGTTATCCTGCAAAAGCTGGCGTGCGTTTTTCAGGTTTAACTGGGTGGCGACCCGGGCAAACAAAATCGGTGGGCTGATCGGTTTGGCGATATAGTCAACCGCACCCAGGCGCAAACCGGTTTCTTCGTCTTCGACCTGGCTTTTGGCGGTAAGAAAGATGACCGGAATATCGGCCGTGAGCGGGTTGGCTTTCAGGCGCTGGCAGGTTTCGTGGCCGTCCATGTGCGGCATCATCACATCCAGCAAAATCAGGTCGGGCAGCGGTTCAGCTTCGGCAATTTGCAAGGCTTTTTGTCCGCTGGTAGCAATTTTGACTTTGTATTTGCCTTTCAACAAGGCCGCCAGCAGCGAGATATTATCCGGTGTGTCATCGACAATCAGGATAGTCTGTCTTTTGGATAAATCGAATGTCGAGTCCATACCAGCGGCCCTCCCAAGCCGGTTCGATCCTGCCGTCTGCGCAATTGTCCGGGCATGCAAACACTTATCATACAGATTTGGCGTTGGTTGTGGGGAAATTAATGTGTGGTTAAAAACCCCGCTTGCCGTGCGCCATGGTCAAGTGCCATCAATGCCGCGTCAAAATCAAACTGGCGAATCGCCCGTACTACCCGCCGGTGTACTTCTTGCCCCAGTGCATTGGCCAGTAACTGGTTGAAGTCGGCCAGCACATCCAGCGCTTCGCCATCGTATTGGCGCAAATAGTTGGCAAATTCAAAGATTTTTTCTTGCACCTGGTCGCGGTCTATGTCCCCGGCTTCAGTGCTGCTGTCGGCTTCTTGCTTGCTGTTTTGCAACACCTTGCCCAATGCGGCCAGCAGCGCCTGCATTTCATGTTCCAGATGTACGACCAGCGTTTCCAGTTCATCGTCGGTGGCCGAGGCGCGGATGGCGTTTTCCAGTTGTCCGGCATGCAGTTGCAAATCCTTGGCTGCCACCATGCCCGCCACCCCTTTCAGGGTATGGGCCAGCCGTTCGGCCAATTTGCTTTCACCGGCTTGTAGCGCGCGTCGCAGCTTGCCCAGGCTATCACCCTGGCTGTCGCGGAAGCGCTGTAACAGTTCGCGGTACATGGCCTGGTCACCCAGCATGCGTTGCAAGCCATCTTGCACATCAAAACCAGGAATCTCCAGCCCGGCGTTGCCATCTTGCGCGCTGGCCGCAGCTTGGGCCGGTGGCAGCGGTTGTATCGGGGCCACCAGCTTGTCGGCGCACCACTGGGCTATTTTTTGATAGAACTCGGTCGGGTTGATCGGCTTGGCGATATGGTCATTCATGCCGGAGGCGACGCAGCGGTTGCGCTCTTCCAGCATGGCATGGGCAGTCATGGCAACCACCGGCAGGTGATTGAAGCGGCTATCGCGGCGCAGCAATTGCGCCGCTTCGTGCCCGTCCATTACCGGCATTTGCACATCCATTAACACCAGGCTGAAATAGTCCGGCCCCATTTGCTGCAAACGGTCATTGGCAATTTTGCCGTTGTCGGCGGTTTCTACCGAAATGCCGACCGCGTGCATCAGTTCGGTGGCGATCATCTGGTTAATTTCATTATCTTCCACCAACAGCACGCGCAAATCGCGGAAGTACGGCAGGCCGCTGCTGTCGCCCGAGCCAATCTGATTGCCCTGGCTGGAAAATAACTGCACCAGCATATTCAGCAGGGTGGAAGAATCGACCGGTTTGAACATGAAACCATCGAGCATGCCATTTTCGGCACGTGCGCGCGCATCTTCGCGCCCGGCTTCGGTCAGTAAAATGACGCGCGGTGGCGCGATCAGGCTTTTATCGTGCTGGATTTCCCACGACAAGCTGATGCCATCCATGCCCGGCATGTCCAGATCGGTGAACACAATGCCATAGGGCCAACTGTCATCGCAATCGCGTATCGCGGTCAGCGCTTCATTGCCGCCAAAGGCAAAATCGACTTCCACCGGCAAGGTGCTCAGTACATCGGATAAATTCAGTCGTGCGCCCGGGCTGTCATCCACCACCAGCACCCGCATGCCTTCCAGTTGATGCGGAATCACGCGCGATTGTTTTTGCACCTTGGGCACGCCAAACCAGGCGGTAAAGTACATGGTGGTGCCGGTGCCTTCCTGGCTTTCCAGCCAGATATCACCTTCCATCAGTTCCACCATGGCCTTGGCAATCGACAGACCAAGCCCGGTGCCGCCATATTTGCGGGTGGTGGACTGGTCGGCCTGGGTGAAGGCCTGGAACATTTTGGCGCATTGTTCCGCACTCATGCCGATGCCGGTATCGCGTACCGAAAATTCCAGCATGATTTTGTCGGGGCGGCAATCGCGCTGGTGGCATTCCAGATAGATGCCACCCACTTCGGTAAATTTGATCGCGTTATTGACCAGATTGATCAGCACCTGGCCCAGCCGCAGCGGGTCGCCGATCAGGTTGCGCGGGATCACGGGCGGCACGATGAACTGGTATTGCAGTTCTTTCTCTTGCGCCTTGCCACTGGTTACATTCGAGACATTCGATAGCACTTTGTCGAGGCTGAATTCGACCGACTCAATGCTGAGTTTGCCCGCTTCGATACGTGAAAAATCCAGAATGTCGTTGATAATGCCGAGCAAGGAGAGGCCCGCGCTATGGATTTTTTCGACATAATCGCGCTGTTTCGGGTTCAGATCGGAACACAGGGCCAGATGTGCCATGCCGATAATGGCATTCATCGGGGTGCGGATCTCGTGGCTCATATTGGCCAAAAACATCGATTTGGCCTTGGTGGTTTCTTCGGCGTGGCGGCGTGCCAGTTCGGCTTCGGTCAGTTCGCTCTGGAACTTCAGCGCCTGCAGCCGCACCATTTCCTGGTGGCTTTGTTGCAGGCTGTCTTCCAGATGTTTGCGCTCGGTAATGTCGTTCAGGAACGAGAGCGAGGCCGGGCGGCCTTCCCATTCAATAATCACGGCCGATAGCTCGATCCAGAGAATGTCTTTGGTACGCGGATTAATCACGCGGAAAAACAGGTATTTCTCGGTTTTTTCACCCCGGCGGCGTTTTTCATATTCGCTGCGCACATGCTCGATATCGTCCGGATGCACATCGGCCAGAAACGGCATGGAAAACAATTCTTCCTGGCTGCGGCCGGAAATTTGCAAGACCCTGGGGTTGGCAAACACGATCTTGCCGTCTTGCGACACCATAATCCCTTCGGTGACATTGTTCACCACCTGGCGATGGTGTTCTTCCGACTTCATCAGCGCTTCTTC
>JBDLSU010000560.1:0-2585 GCA_039799405.1 Pseudomonadota bacterium
TGATGCAAATGGCAACTTGATCGCAGGAAGCAGAACCCGGTATGAACCGTATGGGGCTACGGCAGCAGGTGCAGTGCCAACCATTGGATTTACTGGTCATGTGCACGATGCCAATACTGGCCTGGTGTACATGCAGCAGCGGTATTACGATCCGTTTGCCGGGCGCTTCTTGAGCACTGATCCAGTCTTGACGGATGCGAATACCGGTGCTTCGTTCAACCGCTATGTTTATGCGAATAATAATCCCCTAAGATTTATCGATCCGGACGGGCGTCAGGTTGCCGACGTTGGCGGTTCGCCTGAGACACCTCACGCGCGCTGTAATGGTGGGAACCTATGTTTTGGCGGTAATTCTGTTGGCGAGCAGATCGCCGAAAATGCTACTGCATCGGCATTAGCGGGGAATAATGCTGCAACTTATGGCTGGGCTTTTGCTGGTGCCTATTGGGAGTACTTCGGTTCTGAAGGTGTTAGTCAGGTCGCATCTAAAGGCTCTGGTGCTGGGTCAGGCAATTATGCAATGGCAGCACTTGAAATTGGCACTCTAGGCAAAGGGAAACTGCTAGGCCAGTTCGGCAGTAAGACGACATCTTTGTTCCGTGCCGTAAGCCCTGGTGAATTCAACAGTATCATGGCTTCCGGCAAATTATCATTTGCGGCAGGCGCTGCCGAAATGAAACAGTTTGGCTATAAGCTGGATGAGGTTTTGAAGTTTGCCAACACATCGTCTGAATATGCTGCAATTATTCGCATTCAAGTAGATTCAAAGGTTTTAAAGCATTTGCACCTGTCAAATACTATTGATCCTTGGATATTTAAAAGTGGTGTTGTTACTGCCGTTGGTGATGATGCGTTGCGGGTACTAAACAATGCAATCATATCGGTCAAGCAAGCTTTTTGAGGTACATGATGAACCATCAAGTTACCGCAAAAATCTTGTTCTTAGTTGATGTTCCGGCACCCAAGTTAAAAGGGGTTGTTTCAGGCTATTCTCCTCACCACAAGTTTGAGGACTTGGAATATTTAGTGAGTGGGCGGCATGAATATGCTGACCAAAATACCCATTATCCTGGTGATACGTTGATCGCCAGAATAGGTTTTGCAAGTTGGGAATTTTTTGGTCAGAAAATTAAAGTTGGTGATAAATTTGAGATAAGAGAGTTGGATCGGAAGGTTGGCGTCGGGACAGTTATATCGATTGATGTGTAGATTGGGATTCGGGAACAATCTGACATTCCAACCGCTAAAATCAAAAGCCCCTGAAGCTTTGGGAAATTGGGCCGCCACTGCACAACGGTGACGGCCAAAGTTTCGTTAAGTGGCTGCGCCACCAAGTCATAAAGCGCAGCAGCCGGTTTCCAGTTCCAGCAGCGGCGCATTGCTGTGGGGCTAACGCGCAAACAGCGCGCTAACTCAAGCGCCAGTGGTTGCGCAGCGGCTGGAGTAGGGTTCAGTAAGCCAAGGTCGCCCCAGCTACAAAGCCAATCCTGTTCAGTGCGGCCGGAAGGCCGCAGCAGTCCAGCCGCGTGCGCGGCAGGCAACTACAGTCAAAGCAAAAATAGCGCTTCGCGAGGCAAAGGCGCAGTGGTGTCGGGGTAAGTGCCTTGCGGCACTTAACATAACGCGCCATTTTGCAAAGTTGCCGCATTCACTCCGCTGCGCTTCGTTCGGTGCGGCAACCGCTGCGCTTCGCTTCGCGCCCTTCGGGTTCGCAAAACGGAAGCGTTATGTCTTGCGCCCCGCCGCCACTGCAAAAGCGTTAGTGTGCGCGCCTGTTGCGGCGCGTGTTGTCAGCGCGCTGCGCGCGATGCAAAAAAACACGGGTACGCGCAAAAATCCAAAGCATATCCAGGCTTACCAGCGCGTCAAGGCGCGCGGCCGTGCTTCGCCGTCAGCCAGGGTTACAGCGCTTACGGCTGCGCCGCTTGTGTCTTGGTCACCATCTTGGCCTCCAGAGTCAATAGCACGCAAAAGCAACCCCGGCGCGCTGCAAGCAGCCCGGCTACGGCCAACCGGTTAGCGTGTACGCTCGCGTGCTGGCGCATTGTGCATGGCGGTCAGAAAGCGTGCTTTTCTGGCGCTGCGAAGTTGACTTTCCCATGAATCGCGCATGGTCGTACTATGGCGTGGTGTTGCGCCTTCATCTTAGCTGCTGCCGACGGCAGTGCGGGGTTTGGGGCAGCGCACCAAGGTGTTGACGTGGCACTTTTTGCGCCAGTGGTGGCGCAGCGGCTTACGTTAGTTCCAGTGCGCCTAGGTCCCCCCGGCTACAAAGCCCATCCTGTTTAGTGCGGCCGGAAGGTCGTAGCAGTCCAGTCGCGGCAAATCACCGCACTACGTCCAAATCTTCCAACTTCCTGCGTCTCACCCAATACAAGTTGCCAATTCCGCCGCCCGCCAGGTATTGCGTCCGGCGCGTTTGGCCTGATACAGCATGCCATCGGCCTGCTTCAATACATCCGGCCCGGTTTCCGGTCCGCCCTGATAAAACGCCACGCCAATGCTGGTTGAAACCGTTACCGTAATGCCATCCAGATCAAACGGTACCCGCATCGCTTGTACCACTTTGGCGGCCAGGGCGCTGG
>JBDLSU010000561.1:0-7020 GCA_039799405.1 Pseudomonadota bacterium
CTGTTATATGATTTGAAAATGTTGTTTTGTGTTATGTGTTTTGTGTGGCAAGGGCTGGTATCGGTTTTTTCGTTGTAAAAGTAAAACAGAAATCCAGAAATGCATCATTCCATGTATCAAAAGTACTCAGGAAAACCTTAAGTATTGGTGGATTTCAGACGCTTATTTGGTTTCTGCCTGACCGCTGCCAGGTATCTGGTTGGGTGGGGGAATGGCCGGATCCGGTGGCCGGTTGGCCGGTGGTTGGGCCGGATCCGGCTGGCGGTTTGGCGGTGGGCGTTGTTCGCCACCGGCACCGATGAAAATCCAGTCGCGATAAGTGGCGGCTTCGCCGAAAGCCTGAAATGCCACCGGGAAATTGCTGATCTTGATCGGTTTTTGATTCGACAAACTGAAAATGCCGACAATGCCCCGGCCATCGAACGAGGGTTGCAAGCCCCATTCATCGCTGCCTGTCATCGGGTCGGTATAGATTTTGCGCAAATGGCGGCGGATATTCGGGTAGCGCGGGTCTTTCAGCAAATCATCCAGCTTGCGCGGGATGCGGCTTTGCCCCGGTTGCGCGGCATTGGCATAGCTGATCAGGGCGCGATGAAATTCGTCGCCAATGGCCAGCAATTCTTCTTCCGCCACCCGCTGTTGCAATAACACCCCCATCTGGATAGTGGCAGCCGTTGCCACGGCAATCAAGGCCAGGGTAATCAGCAAGGCAATATAGCTGAAGCCGGATTGACGACCAGTTGAGTGTACGGCACGGGCAGGGGGGCGGATCATGAGGGTGCTTCGGCTTGAGTGGGGGGGCGAAAAGCCATAGCGTACCATAATTTATGCGGCTGATTTCGGGTGCAGGTTTGGTAAAATGCAAAGCGGCAGTGCCAAGCTGTCGTCCCAAGCTGTAATCCAAGCCAGGCGCGCGTTTTCCGATTCAATCAACCGGACTTTTGTAAAATGACCATGCCATCGATTCATTCTTCAGATAAGCCAGAACCCAATTCCCCTGCTCACAGCGGTGCGGCCCATTATGGCTCGGATGAAAATGGCCTGGTGTATGGCTTTTTGTTTGCTCCTGGCAAAAGCGGCGTGGCGATCAGTGCCGGGGAAGCCATGGCGTGGCTGAAACAGCATGAACGGGAAGACGAGGCTGACTCTGCCGCCCAGTGTGATGGTGCAGCCCTGACTGACAAGGGTTTTGTCTGGCTGCACTTTAATCTGACCAATGCTGCCTCCTTGCTGTGGATGCAGCACAAACTCAAGCTCTCGCCGGATTTTTATGAAACCCTGCAAGGCGGTTCCAGCTCCACCCGCATCGAATTTGCCGATGACTACCTGATCGGCGTGTTAAATGATGTGTTATTCGATTTTTCCTTCGACCCCTCGCAAGTCTCGACCCTGGTATTGTCGGCTGGCCCGCGCCTGATGGTCACGGCGCGCAGCAAGGCCTTGCGTTCTATCGACCGCCTGCGCGTTTCGGTCAAACAGGGCGCGCAGTTCCATAGCTCCACTTCCCTGTTAATCCATCTGCTGCGCGATCAGGCCGATGTGCTGGTCAAAATTTTGCGCGATTCGATCGCCAAGGTGGACAATATCGAAGACGATTTATTAGCCGGCCAGATCGAACCCAAGCGCGCCAATCTGGGCCAGTTGCGCCGCGTACTGGTACGCCTGAAGCGCCTGCTGGCACCGGAACCTGCCGCCTTGTTCCGCTTGCTGGCGCGTCCGCCGGAATGGATGCAAGAAGCCGACGTGCTGGAATTGCGCCAGTCCACCGAAGAATTTTCCGTCGCCCTGAATGATATCGACACCCTGCAAGAGCGCATCAAACTGTTGCAGGAAGAAGTATCGGCCCAGGTGCAGGAACAAAACAATCGCAGCCTGTTCGTGCTGACTGTGTTCACCGTACTGGCCTTGCCCGTGAATATGATTGCCGGGCTGATGGGCATGAATGTTGGCGGTATTCCCATGGCGCAAAGCCAGGACGGGTTCTGGAATGTGGTTACCATGGTGGTAACCATTACCGTGGTGGCGGGCTGGTGGATGTTCAGCAAACGCCCGGGTGGGGGCGGGCGTTAGGCGGGTGTTGCGTCCCGCCCGGTATTGCCAGAAACAGCGGTGTCAATGCGCTGCTGCTTATGCAGCTTGTTTGCGACGGCGTGCCACCAGTGCCAGCGCACCCAGACCAGCCAGCATCAGCGCATAGGTTTCCGGTTCTGGTACTGCCGTAGCGATCCCGACGGTAGCACCATAGTAATATTCATAATTCGGTGTGATGAAGGAAATCTCGGTAAATGTACCATGGAATTGCAGCAAGCCATTGCCTTCACGCCCGACGAAGGAACTTGGGCTGGTTTGTGTTAGCGAACCGCCAGCCCAGTGCCCGGCACCTTGTGCCAGAATCGAAAAAGTCGCGCCGTTCTGGAACTCGAAGCTTACCGGTACGCCATTTTGGCCGACGCTGAACACATCAAGATACGGATTGGTCACGGCTTGGGAAAAGCGGAAGGTATTGACACGGTTGGCACCACCGCCTTGCATCAGAATTGTACCGTTGGTGCCTGGTGTATTAGTGACCTGGGCATTGGTGAATGAAGAAGGTACGTCGTAAATATAGGCATTGTGATCGATACCCAGGTTTTCGCCAATATAGCTGACGGTAATGGTGTTGTTGCCTTGTTGCATGACGCCATTGGAAAGCGTGGACCAGTTAGCCCAACTGACTGTGTTGTCAGCAAAGGCGGAAGTGCAAGATGCGGCAATAATGCTGGCGAGCAAAAGTTTTTTCATGGAGAGTGTTCCTGTATGGTGAGTGAATGATAGGCGGGCAGATTGTAATGTAAAAAAGCCATGTTGACAATCAAGTTTTTTGCACCGATAGCGAAACTCAAGGCCGCGCACTATCGTTCAAATTCCAGTCGTAATTACTGAAACTGACCGATAAGCTTTTACCCTTGATTTTTTCTTGCGCCACCGGATCTGCACTCAATTGTCTGGCATAGCGTGCAAACACATCCTGCGTGCTTTTAAAACCCTTGTTACCCTTTTCAAAGTCTTCCGCAAACCACTTAAAGATCGGCGACACTTCCAGCTTGCCATCTGCCAGGCGGTTGCGGCTCTTGTCGCTCATGAAGCGCTGCATCGAATCTTCCAGTTGTGCATCCAGTTTGCTGGCCGTGATGGCTTCATTGCGCAGTGCCGGGCAGCCGATGGAGGCGCAGACGATGGCGACGTGGATGCGTGGGTCTTTGAATTTGGTGCGCAGGTTTTCATGCTCGATCCAGTCCAGGCTGCGCTCGGCCCCCAGCAGGGTGAAGAATTTTTTCTTCCAGGGCGATTGCACAAACGAGCCCAGATCCTTGATTGATTTCAGATCAGGGTATTTGCTGAGAATGAGATCAATCGTGAAGGCGTTATAGGCGTTGATCAAAAACGCCGCTTGTTGCTCGCTGCTGAATTGATCAAATTCAGCCTGGCTGACCGCGCTGAAATCCGCCAGCACCGCACTCAAGGCGGCTTTGTCCTGTTTGAAACCGGCATAGTTGACGCGGCTTTGCACGTTGTCGGGCAGCCACTTCACGTGTTTTTTGCTGAGTGCGTTCCAGGCGGCATAATCGTGGTCGATGCCCTTGGCCAGCGCGTTGGACAGGCCGAGACAGGTGAAGAGGAACAGTAAAATCAGGGTGCGGAAAGCTTTCATGGAAGTCCTTGCGGTAAGTTGATGGGCCTTGGTCGCATGGCGTGGCCAAATCTTACAGCAAGCTGCCAAAGCAGGTATGCAAAGCGATAGCCCGGTCGCTTGAAAAATGCGTACAATCAGCGCTTCGACAGGAAGCTTTCTTATGAAAATACACGGACATTGGAAAATCACCCTGGTGGGCAATGTAATGGTTCGCACCACCTTTGGCAGCTTTAATCTGGAAGGCACCCAAGCCTGTTATCGTGACCAGAAAAAGAAAGCCCCGGTTGGCACGCCCTGGGCCAGTTTGAATAATGGCTTGTATTGGGATATGTCCACCCTCGATTCTTTGCGCTCCTTCCCCGAAATGCGCGAATGGGCCTTCAAAAATGGTTGTGTTTGCGTGGCCGTGGTGCTATCCGATCAATTGCGCCAGCAAATCCACAAGATGCAAACCGGCCATTTGCCAGAAGACGTGTTGCGCTATTTTTCAACCATCAAGGACGCTTGTGAATGGCTGACATCGCGTGGATTTGAGATTTCCCCGTTTGATTATCCGCATGATGATTTTATTGAGCACATGAAAAAACTGCAGCAAAATAGTGCGGCATAACCCGCGTTGTCAGTGCCAGATTGAATTTGTGGTCTGTTTATGGTTTGTGGTTTTTTTGGATAAACTGAGGATTTTTACGCTATCAAACATTGATCAATGCTTGTAGTAATAGTTATTGCTTGGATAAGCTCGACTATAATCAGCACGCCACTGTGCCAGTTTTCAGGGTGGTGACGGTGGTATTGGCAATTCCCCTCATGTCAAAGGAGACGCCCCATGCTGACGCTTGATTTCCAATGTCACTATGCTGGTGACACATCATTGTTTGACCGCTTCCCCTCCCTCAAACCGGTACGTCTGAAACTCGCGGTGCCCATTGTCAGCTATCAGTCTGACGGTAGCACCGGGCTGCAGTGGGTGCATCATGATGCCGAGCCGGTCAGCGACACCCATTTGCTGGATCAGGCCAGCCATCAATTTCATCTGCCTGCCCGTACCATTACCGGTTCCAACCCGGGTTTGTTTCTGAGATATTTCGCCGAACGCATCGCCGGCCTGTTTTTGCCGCAACCCTATTACGATGCCACCATTGCGCTACCGGTGCCGGAGCTGGTGCGCCAGATGAGCTTGCGCAGTGTTATTGAAATCACCACGGCACAAAGTAAAAACCATAGCCAGATCAGAGACTTTAACCTGCTGCCGCTGCTGGTGACAGGGGATGTGGTTAATCCGGCGGATGATGCCGCCATTGCAACCCTGAATGAGTATTTGACCCCGCTCGGGCGTACCCGCCATGCTGACCGCAAGGTGGCAAATAATGTGCTGTTGATCAATGCCGATGCCTTGCAAGACCTGTTCCGGAGCGGTGATCCGCGCAGCCTGTTGTGGGTGCTGCTGCATGGATTGAACGGCAAGGGCCAATTGTTGTCGCTGAGCGACGTGCAGCACCGCTTTGATGTTCTGAAAACACCCAATCACGAAGATGATGACATCCCCTCGCCGCAGCAAAAACTGGAGGACGCGTATGAAGCGGTAGCGGCCAACTTGAGTGCGCTGCTATCCTGGCCGCTCAGTTTTACCCCGATACCGGTACTGGATGTGGGCGGGAAGTTTTCCATCAAATCGGACAAGGTTTTGTTGCCCGCCAATTTCAGTAGCAATGCCCTGTCCTTGCGTTTTCAGTCGGAAGTGCTGGTGCCGGGGCAATTTCCCGGTAATTCCCCGGGTGGCGTGCGAAGCATCGAAACCACGGTGATTGAGTATGACTGGCAATTGACGCCCGCCGCCATCAAGGACAATACGGTCAGCTTTGCCTTCGATCAGGAACCGCTGCTGGCGCAACACATTATCAGCCCGGTGACGGTGCGGGTGCAGGGGTTTGACGGGGTGGATTTGTGGCAAAAAGAGTTTGATAAAGACGATCCGGCATTGGCGCATCTGCACATTGCGGTAGCGCTGTATGTGCCTGCCGCCCTGCGCAAACCAACCGCGTTGCAAAATGAACGCGGCATCAAACTGCGCGGCCAGGTGGTCGATGCTACTTCTGGCAAGGTGGTGGTGAAGGGCTTGACCGTGATGCTACAAGCCAAGCTGCAAAAAACCGATAGCGCCTGGTTGACGGTGGGGGCTGCCAGCACTGATGGCATGGGCAATTTCAGCATGGATTATCCGCTGGGCGTATTTGTCGCGGCTCAGGCCCTGGTTTCTTCCTCGGCCGTGCAGTCGGCACCAGTGCCGATCCAGGTGAAAACCGATATGGATGCGGTGAACAAGCAAAAAACCCTGGACGAGGGCTTTATTTTTCTGGTGCTGCAAGCGGGGGCCGATGAAAACGATAGCGTCGGCGAGAATTGTGATTGCCACCATCCACGAACCGCAGGGCGCTTGCCGGATCATGCTGATCTGATGGCTTCTGATGAATATAGTCAGGATGTGGGCACCGGCTGCATTACCCTCACCACCCCCAACCGCACCCTGAGCGAACACGCGTATCTGGCGATTGTGCGCACCTCCGATCCGGACGTGGCCAATTATGAACTCAAGCGTGAAACGGTACTGGATGGCATGCAGAAAAACGTGATCAAATTCAGTCTGGGCAATGGCAACAAAATCAAACGCGGCAACATCGATTTGTTCAACCCGGTGCGCTGGCAGGACGACCCGTCCGACCCCGACCCGCTGTCATTTTATCAGTCGGTGACGGTGGCGCATGGTCATGTATTGCGCTACAAGGCGGTGTGGAAGGCTGACGGCTATTCGCTGGGCGATTTGCTGTATTCGCTGCCTTTGGCACCGGGGCAGAAAAAGCAAATTGTGATTAATGAACTCAGTCGTTCCCTGGCGGGTGGCGAACAGCAGCAAATTTCACAAAGCGAATCGCTGGCTGCCAATTTGTTCAGTGAACGCACCATTGTCGATACCCTGGCTGGCAGTATCAGCGAAAACCTGCGGGGCAACAGTTCGTCTAGCACCGGCGGTGTCTCGGTTTCGGCCGGGGCCAGCTATCTGGGGATGGCGAACATTGGCGTCTCTGGCGGCTATTCAAAATCCGATTCTGACGCTTCGCAAGACAGTGGCCGCAATATTGCCCAGAATTTTGAAGAAAAAATTCGCCACAACACCATGCAAAATGCCCAGAGCTACCGCCAGAATAATGCAGCGGTGGTGACCACGGTGGGAGAAAACCAGAAATTTTCAACCCAGGTGGAAGTGGTGGCCAACCACAATCATTGCCACTCGATGACCATGATGTATTTTGAAGTGCTGCGCCACTATGCGGTGTTTCAGGAATTGAGCG
>JBDLSU010000562.1:0-2623 GCA_039799405.1 Pseudomonadota bacterium
AAAACAGGCCAGAATTTGATCGTGGAATTTGGGTGCGATGTGGCGCGGGAAGATGATCAAGGGTTGTTGCCCCAGTTGCGCCAGTGGCAGCGGGCGCTGGCTATATTGTGCAGCCAGTGCGCTCGGCAAGGCCAGCAGCAAGGGTTCACGCAGCAGGGGACGCCAGCTTAATTCCTCCTCATCGTGGCCGGAACTGGCGGAACTGGCGGAACTGGCCGGTAGTGGTGCCAGCACAAACCCGGCATCGATGCGGCCCTGCTGCAAATCGTCAATCTGCACATCGCTGGTGGCTTCCTTGAGCGTGATGCTCACCTGCGGATAGCGCTGGCGAAATTGCGCCAGCAGGGTGGGCAACAGGCTGTAAGTAGCGTTGCTGACAAAAGCCAGACTCAGGCGGCCGCTGCTGCCGCTGGCGGCGCGTTGTACCAGATCGGGCAATTGCGCCGCGTCTTGCAGCAGGCGGCGCGCTTCCGGCAGCAGGGCCAGGCCGGCGGCGGAGAGTTGCACGCTGCGTTTGGTGCGGATAAACAACGCCTGGCCCAGTTCTGCTTCCAGATTTAATATGCTTTGCGATAAGGGCGGTTGCGACATATGCAAGCGGCTGGCGGCGCGGCCGAAGTGTAATTCTTCGGCCACGGCCACAAAATGGCGGAGTTGACGCAGTTCTGCGGACATGGGCTTTCCTGTTGGGCAAGAGACGGGCGTTATTTTGGTGATTAAGATGTTTTGCGTCTTAATATGCAAGAAATTCGGTATTTTACATCTTTTTAAAAGCAGGGTAAGCTTCACCCCATTCATCGCAAGATGCGACCACAGGAGCTTTCCATGACCGAACAAGCCAAGTTTAACCGCCGTTCCAAAAACATTACCCAGGGCGTGGCGCGTAGCCCTAACCGTTCCATGTACTACGCCATGGGCTACCAGAAAGAAGATTTCGACAAGCCGATGATCGGCGTCGCCAACGGCCATTCCACTATTACGCCGTGTAATTCTGGCTTGCAAAAACTGGCTGACATTGCGGTGGCGACCCTGAAGTCGGTTGGTAGTAATCCACAGGTGTTTGGCACGCCGACCATTTCAGACGGCATGTCGATGGGCACCGAGGGCATGAAATATTCGCTGATCTCACGCGAAGTGATCGCCGATTGTATCGAAACCGTGGTCAACGGCCAGTGGCTGGATGGTTGTGTGGTGATTGGTGGCTGCGATAAAAATATGCCGGGTGGCATGATCGGGCTGGCGCGCAGCAATGTACCGGGTATTTATGTGTATGGCGGCACCATCAAGCCGGGTAATTGGAAGGGCAAGGATCTGACCATTGTTTCGGCCTTTGAAGCGGTGGGTGAATTTACCGCCGGGCGTATGAGTCAGGAAGATTTTGACGGCATCGAGCGCAGTGCCTGCCCGTCCTCCGGTTCCTGCGGCGGCATGTACACCGCCAATACCATGTCGTCCTCATTTGAAGCGCTCGGCATGTCGCTGCTGTATTCCTCCACCATGGCTAATCCCGACGATGAAAAAACCGGCTCTGCGGCCGAATCGGCGCGGGTATTGGTGGAAGCGGTCAAGCGCGATCTGAAGCCGCGCGACATTATCACGCGCCAGTCGATTGAAAACGCAGTGGCGCTGATCATGGCAACGGGCGGCTCGACCAATGCGGTGCTGCATTATCTGGCGATTGCGCATGCGGCGGAAGTGGAATGGACGCTGGATGATTTTGAACGGGTACGCCGCAAAGTGCCGGTCATTTGCAATCTGAAGCCTTCCGGCAAATACGTGGCGACCGATTTGCACCGCGCTGGCGGGATTCCGCAAGTGTTGAAATTATTGCTCAACGCGGGTTTGTTGCACGGCGATTGCATCACCATTACCGGGCGCACCCTGGCGGAAGAATTGGCGAAGGTGCCGGATCAACCTGCGCTTGATCAGGACGTGATCATGCCGCTGGATAAAGCCTTGTATGCGGAAGGCCATTTGGCAATTTTGAAGGGCAATTTGTCCACCGAAGGCTGCGTGGCAAAAATCACCGGCCTGAAATTACCCGTTATTACCGGCCCGGCGCGGGTGTTTGATGATGAATACAGCGCCATGGATGCCATTTTGGCCGACAAAATCAAGGCGGGCGATGTGCTGGTCATGCGCTATCTCGGCCCCAAAGGCGCACCCGGCATGCCGGAAATGCTGGCCCCGACTTCGGCGCTGGTCGGCAAAGGGTTGGGCGAATCAGTCGGCTTGATTACCGATGGTCGTTTCTCCGGCGGCACCTGGGGCATGGTGGTCGGGCATGTGTCACCGGAAGCCTATGTCGGCGGCACCATTGCGCTGGTGCAAGAGGGTGATTCGGTGACGATTGATGCGCATCAGTTGCTGATTCAACTGCATGTGTCAGACGAAGAGCTGGCGATCCGGCGTGCCAACTGGCAGGCACCTGCACCACGCTATACCCGGGGGGTGCTGGCCAAGTTTGCGGCGCTCACTTCCAGTGCCAGCAAGGGCGCGGTAACGATTTAATCGGAGATTTGTGGGTGATCGGGGCTACCTCAAGGTGGCCCCGGTGGTTTTGGCACCCGGGTTGCTGGTGCAAGCAGGATGGTCTTTGATAGAATGCATGGTTCGGATCGGC
>JBDLSU010000563.1:0-4046 GCA_039799405.1 Pseudomonadota bacterium
GGTCTGTCGGTAGTGATGCGTAAAAACTGGCGTTTGTCACGATGGCGTATCACCCAGTGCAAACTGCCCAGTACCGGATCCATGCGGATATTGGCACCGCGATACACATCCGGCCCGGAAGGTCGTACTTGCAGCGCACTGCTTTCTTCGTTGGAGAGCGCGGTCAGTTCCACTTCCGCCACCAGCGGCTGGCCGATGAAAGAGGCCACCTGCGCTTCACCAAATTCGGCCGCCTGCACTGCGGCACCCCAGATCAGGCCAATCCACAGCAACGCAAGCGCAGAGCCTGGCTGGCGAAAAAATTGCAGCGGATTAAGCAAGTTTGCACGCATAAGGTTTGGGCCTGAGAAAGCAGAAAATAGGTTAGCAGCAAACCCGGCCAAAAAAACCGTCGCCACCACGTCAATAACATCGTCGTGATGGCGACAAAACTTAAGCGCGAACCGTGGATTTAAACAGTTTTAATGCGTTCAAATCAAAATTGTGGCTATTGGGCAAAACAATCGGCAAATTGCTGGCCGATACGCCAAACCAGGTAGCCAGTGACGCGCCAAGTTGATCGACCGAGGTGGTCGGCAACAAGCGGCCCTGCCCCACATCATCCGGCCCATTCACCGCAATCGCTGGCAACTTACCATGGAAGGTCTGACCATTGACAGCACCGCCCAAAATAAAATGATGGCTACCCCAGCCATGATCGCTGCCATCATCATTCACCGCCAGGGTGCGGCCAAAGTCGGAGGCGGTGAAGGTGGTAACCGAATCGGCGATATTCAATTCCCTGGTGGTCTGGTAAAAGCTGTTGAGGGCATCGGCCACGGTTTTCAGCAAGCCCGGGTGCTGGCTCACCAGTCCGTCATGGTTATCAAACCCACCCAGCGAGACAAAGAAAATCTGGCGCTTGGTGCCCAGCGAATTGCGCGCAGCAATGAGTTTGGCGACCATTTGCAGTTGACTGGCCAGCGAATTGTTCGGATCATACGCGGTGCTGAACGGCGGCACCGTAGCCAGCGCCGCTTTCAGTGTGGCGTTGCCACTGAGACTGCGATTCATGATTTTGACGTGAGCGTTTTCCAGTTGATGGGGCCGGGTTTGCGTGACCAGATTGCGCAACATGGCCGAACAATTGGCCGAACCAAACAAATTGCTGTCGATGCCGCGCATGCCCTGCGAGCCTTTCGAGCTGACCCCATATTGCGAGACCTGATTGCCATTCAACAGCAAGGCATTACCCGATACCGAAATCGCGGTGAACAGTGAATTGGTGTTATTGGACAGCATCAAATCACCCAGGCGGCCGCCCCAGCCGGTGGTTGCACCTTCCGGGTTACTCGATTGCCAAAAGCTTTGCTGGTCGTTATGCGAAAACAGCTTCGGCGGCAATGGTACGCTTTGCGCCTTGTATTGTGCCAGCGTGGTCGGCACCACCAGCGTGCCGATATTGCACAGCACGCCCAGATTGCCGCTGTCAAACAAGGGCTTGATCGGTGCCAGTTCCGGTGCCAGCGCCATTTGCCGCCCATTGGGCAGCGCCACCGCAGGCTTCAATACCGTCGCGGCCAGATTCGATTGTTGATACGCCAGTTTTTGCCGGATGGTGGCATAGGCACTGTAGTTGGCATTATCATAGGGAATCAGGGTATTGCCGTAATCATTGCCACCGAACAAAAATACGCAGACGATGGCTTTGTAATCGGTAGCGCTTTGCGCCGCCGCTTCGCCGATCGCAGCCAGGTTCAGCGCAAACGGTGCAGCACCGGCCAGGGCACCGCTCATCAGGGTCGATTTGCGCAGGAATTCGCGACGTTGAATGGATTGGATACTCATTTGCAACTCCTTGTATTGGCAAGCGTCAGGCTTATTTTTGTACGATGTATTCGGGCGCGCACATCACCAGCATGATACTGGCCTTGACCCGGTTGAGCTTGCCGGTATCGGTACTGGCATTGATGGTATTGACCGCAGCCTGGATGCCGGCCAGATTGGCGCTGGAAATTTGCCCGGCCGCCAGCAAAGTATTAATCCGCTTGACCAGCGCCGCCGCATCGCTGGCAATGGCCAGTTCGGCCGAATAATCCGGTTTCAGATCAGAAAATGTGCCATTAATGACGCTTTGCATGAAGTTGGCGTAACCCACCACGGTCGATTCGGTCGAAATCTGCAGTTCCGGCACCACGATATTCGGATCATTCACCAGACCACTGCCCGGCACGAAGCCTGGACGGAAGAAGTTGAAAACGCTGGGTGAGCGCATCGGGCTTTGCCCCAGACGCGAATCCGGATCGAGTGTATTGCCAAGTGCCCAGTTGCCACTGGTGGAAGTAGCCTTGAAGGTGCGCGCCCATTGCACATAGCGCAGCATCGGTTCGCGCAATTTGCCTGCGATACTGCTGGTGGGCACCTGACGCGCTTCGCTATCGAGCAAGATGGCGCGAATCACGGCTTTCATGTCACCGCGCACGCCCGCCACGTTGGCCTTGAATACCTGCGCCACCCGTTGTACGTAAGCGCCACTCGGATTGCTGGTGACCAAACGCTGGATCAATTGTTTGCAAAAGAAGGGTGGCAGATTCGGATGGTTGAACAGGGTATCGAGTGCAATTTTCAGCTCCCCCACACCGTCATTGGTGCCAGTGGGAATGGTCACGCCCAAAAAGCTCTTGCTGGCGGTGGAATGGCGGGCCGGATTGATCACCATGTTACGCCGCCAGTGGTCAGGCACATCTTTTACCGGTTTGTTGAAATCCCAGCCGGTAAACACCCGCGCCAGTTGTGCAACCGTATCGAGGGTATAAGTTTCCAGCGGTTTGCCATTGCTGCCTTTTTTCTGGCTGCCATCCGGGTTCAGTTGATATAGCCCGATAGTGAATAACTGCATCACTTCACGCGCATAGTTTTCGTCGGGCTGGCGACCTGTGGTAATACTTTCTTTTTGATTGCCCCTGGTGCCCAGATACACCCCCATGGCCGGTGACAGGCTGACCGCTTCAATCAGCGTGCGGAAATTACCAAAGGCCTGTGCTGCCAGCATGTCCATATACCCCGCCGCCGCAAAGGCGCGCCATTGCCCGGTAATGCCCTGCAAGGAAGTAACAAAGATTTCTGACAAGGCCAGGGCGATGCGCTGGCGCAACACATCGGGGGAACTCATCAACTTGCGCCACAGGCTGGCATCGATCCCGTTCTGGCTGTTGATATGAGTGGGGCCATTGAAGCCCTTGGCAATCAGCCAGTCCCAGTGGCTGGCGTCGGAAGCGGCGACAAATTGCGCCTCCAGCCAGGCACTGCAGCCCTTGGCCTGCAAAGCTGCGATAGCCTGATCATTGCCACCGAAGGCCGCCTGCCCCAGAAAGCGCGCCGCCTCCACCGTGGTTAGCGGCGTCGTCGCCGTAGCTAAAGTTGACATGAAAACCCCCTGTGATGAATGATGGAAAAACTTGCGTTAGAGCATACTTTCAGCACTTTAGGAGATTGCGCCAGGTTTGGAAATCAGAGATTTGTAAAGAAGTGTGAGAAGTGTGAACCTGACCGGATGAAAGCCGATCCAATTCGCTTCGGCTAAGGCCGCTGCAACATACCCATCACACGCCAGACCGCGCTTAATTGGCGATAACCAAAATTCTCTACCACCAGCGCCAGCGTCAACCAGATCAAATGACGTTTTTTTGGATACAAATGGAAGGACATTTCTTCCAGCAACAAACCCGATACCGACAGCAATATCCCCAGACCAATTGCCACCAACAAAAACGCCAGCAAAACTTGAGCCGAAATGATGCCGCTGGCAAAGGCAAACAACATCCAGCCATAACCCGCCAATTCCAGCACCGGGCCAAAGCATTCAAAAATCAGCATGAAAGGGTAAGCCAGCCAGCCGGGGATGCCGCCATGGCGACTGAACATCAGGCCCCGGTTGGCCAGCAAGCTGTCAAACATTGCATACTGCCAGCGCATGCGCCGTTGCTTCAGGTGGCGCAGGGTAAATGGGGCTACCGCCCAGCACACCGGTTCTGGCACAAACGCCACTTTGTAGGGACGTTGCTGTT
>JBDLSU010000564.1:0-2923 GCA_039799405.1 Pseudomonadota bacterium
CGGCCAAAGCCTTGCCAACTGCTGGCACCGGGTGCCAGTTGCCACAGTCCGGCATCCTGGGTACCGGCCCAGAGCCAGCCATCGGCCGTAGCAAACAGGCTACGCACCGAACTTTTGGGAAAACCGGCCGCCCCAGAGCTGGCGCTGGCAGTCGCAGTGGATGGGCGCAGCGTCAGGGCCTTGCTGGCAGTAGCAAGGCTGCCAGGCGTGCCCGATGTGCCCGATGTGCCAGGAGATACACCTGATGCGCCAGATGCGGCGCGGTGTCCGCCTTGCAAGCGCCCGGTGCGATCCAGGCTGTCAATGCCATTGGCGGTGGTGCCGATCAATAATTGTTGATCCGGCAGTTGCACCATGCTTTGCAGCGATGGGGCCGACAAGCCATGGCTGCGGGTCGGGCTGTGGTGCATCAGGCCAATGGCCCGGTTGGTCGCATTAAAGCGCATCAAGCCGCCACCATTGCTGCCCAGCCATAACAGGCCGGAACGATCCAGCCATAAGGCCCGCACTTCATCAATGCGCAGGCTCGAAGCGACTGAGGCGTCATGATGCAACTGACGCAGCAGGGTGCCATCTTTGCTGGCAACCACCAGCACCCCGCCGCCCCGGGTTGCCAACCAGATCTGGTCTTGTACCTGACGGATGCTGGTAATCCATTGCTGCGCCAGGTTTTGGCCGCGTGCATTGCTGTGAATGCCATGCAATTGGCCCTGCCCCGGCTCCAGCCAGAAGGCACCCTGTTGGCGGCTACCCAGCCACAGCTTGCCATCGCTGGCCTGAAACAGCGCGACGATTTCATGCCCGGCCGCTTGCACTGGTGAAAAATGTTTGCCATCGGCTTGCAATTTTTGCAAACCAGCAACGCTGCCAACCCACAGATTGCCGTCTTTATCGCGCAGCAAGCTGCGTACCCGGTCGTCCGCCAGCGAATCGGCGCGGCCGCTCTGATGGCGCAAATGGACAAACTGGCTGGCCCCTGCGGGCAAATGGGACAAGCCATGATCGGTGCCGATCCACATACCGCCCTTGCCATCGTCAGTCATGGCCCAGACAATGCCCTCACCCAGGCTACCCGGTTGCTTTGGGTCGTGCCGGTAGTGGGTAAATCGTTCGCTGGCGGCGTCATACACCGAGACCCCGTTGCTGGCGGTGCCGACCCAGACCCGGCCATCGGCCTGCCCCCACAGACACCAGATATAATCGCCCGCCAGTGAATGTTGATCGCGGCTGGCATGGACAAATTTGCGAAAGCGGTAGCCGTCGTATTGCACCAGACCTTTCTGGGTGCCGATCCAGAGCAAGCCGCGCGCATCCTGGGTAAGCGCCATCACCGCGCCTTCGGGAATGACTTCATTGCTGCCGACGGCTTCAAAATAGGGTTCAATCAATTCAAATTGTTGCGCTGCCCGCAGTGATAACGGCAGCAGCGCGCACAGTACGGCCAGCAACCAGCCCCCCAGCCCACTGGGTGCCAGCCTTCCGGTGATGTACGCAAGCAGTGGCATGCTGGCTTAACCTCCCTGAGCATCGTTTTCCGGCAAGCCGAATGGCTTGAGGCGTATCGTCACCACAGTGCCTGTATTACTGCCTGCATTGTTGCCTGCATTGTTACTTGTATTGCTGCTGACACTGATTTCTCCCTTCAGCCTTTGCGTCACATGGTTAAACGCCACATGCAAACCCAGCCCGACATGGCCGCCCACGCCGCTTCTGGTGGTAAAAAACGGATCAAATACCTTGGGCAAATCGGCCGCAGCGATACCGCAACCATTGTCACTGACCACAATATCGAGTGTGCCATCGGCCTGTTGCTGTGCCGCCACCCGCATCAAGCCCGGTTTGCCGTCGGCAAAGGCATGATCCAGGACATTGGCATATACCCGGTTCAACACTTCTTGCAGGGCGTCCGGCACCATGTGTACCTGCAAGTTGGCGGGCAAATCCAGTTCCAGCCGGTGCCCGGCTTGTTCCAGGCGTGGCCGGATCAGGCTGACGCTGTCTTCCAGAAAATGCGCCAGATTGATTTCCATCAGGTGTTCCTGGCCTTCGCGCACGGCAATGGTTTTAAAGGTGGTGACCAGATCGGCGGCGCGGGTGGCGGTGCGTAGCGCCAGGTCGGTATATTCCAGTGCTTCACTGGTGGCACTATCGAGGCGCGATTTACTCAGGCTGTTGTCGGCAACCGCAGCCCTTACCCCGTGCAATACCTTGGCAACGCCTGATAATGCCACCAGGGTGGTGCCGAGCGGGGTGTTGATTTCATGCGCAATACCCGTCACCAGACCACCCAGTGAAGCCATTTTTTCCGATTGCACCAGCTTGGTCTGGGTCTCTTTCAGGTGCTGGTGCGCCGCCGCCAGCTCGCCATGGGCGGCGGCCAGTTGCTGGTGGGTACTGGCCAGGGTGTCGTGGGCGCTGGCGATGGCGGCAGTGCGCAGGCGGATGATCTGGCGCAAGCGCGTAACGCGCCAGTAGTACAGGCCACCAACCGAGCCGATGATGCTGAGTAGCGCCAGGCTCCAGCACCACCAGGTTTGCCACCAAGCCGGTAATACCCGCACTGCCACGGTTAACTGATGCTGGCTGAATTGGCCCAGCCGGTTGCTGCCGCGCACCTGCAGCGTGTAGTCACCGGGCCACAAATTGCCATAGCTGGCGCTGCGGTGTTCAAAATCGGCATTGATCCAGTCTTTGTCATAGCCCAGCAGGCGGTATTGGTAGCGGTTGCTGCGTGGTTCGGAAAAATCCAGGGCAGAAAATTCCAGCGCAAAATTACGTTGTTCCGGGCTGAAGGTCAAGGCGGGTAGCGTGGCAGGCCGGGTATCGGCACCTTGTACAGCGTTACGCTCTCCGGTCACCAGTGCTGCTAGCGGCCCCAGTGGTGCGGCCTGACCGTTGATTTTTAATTCGAGTGCCACCAGCG
>JBDLSU010000565.1:0-4253 GCA_039799405.1 Pseudomonadota bacterium
ACGCGATTGTGGCGGGCGTCAAGCAGGCAGTCACTTCACCCCAGATAGCATCAGGGCGAACTGCCGCCCGATCATTTTCGTGCAGGCGAAAATCACAATGCGGCCACCTCGGTCAGACTTAAACCCGTGAATTGCGCGATTTGCTCATTGCCAAGGCCGGAAGCCTTCATCGTTTGTGCGATAGCGAATGCTTTTGTGCGGGCACCCTCTTCAATGCCCAAGACCTTACCCTCTTCAAGGCCCAAGACCTTGCCCTCTTCAAGGCCCAAGACCTTGCCTTTTTTCACGCCCACTGCCTCGCCATCCAGAATGGCTTTTTCCAGTGCGCCGCGTTGGTCTTGAATGAACATTTCCCGCTTTTCTTGCATTTCAAGCCGCACTACAGACACCAGCGAACACCAGCTTTTTGGGCGTGTTTTTTGCGTTTTTTTACCGTAAAATATGCCGTTTGAAACAAAAAATCAGCGCATCAATTGGAAACAATCTGCTTTTTTAAATTCAAAAAAAAGCAATTTCACTTGATGCGACGCCCCCCCCTGCGGAGACACAAATCGCCCTGTGTTTTTCAACAATCCGCTTATTTTCGGGGCGGTGCTATGACGAAGCACTATGCCTTTCAACGCCATATTCCACAGCGAGTGAATTTTCACTGACCTTGGAATATTGCAAAATGGATCATAACTACACATGCATCCATCGGTATCAATCCGGCCAAATACTGGTGTGTTCACACATTTTAAAACTAAAACTCAAAGAAAAATAACCTCAATAGATACTCACCATCCCGAATCGCATAGTTACGCAAAGCATTTTGCATCTACAGCAAGGAATGGCGCGTATGAATAAAATCATGGATGAAATTGAGGCGATATTAGCCAAGCGCAAGTAAAATAAGCGGACGATAATCGCTTGCACCGCACGGGCTGGCAACATAGTAAAGGAAATATCAACATGAACCCACCCATTGTGGTATCTGGAACGGCCGCAGGCAATCTGCATAGCAGTTCGTATCGTCATTTTTTGGCGCAGATACAGGCGCGTTTTGATGCGCAAATCTGTCAGGGCAGTGAGCCTTTGTTCACAACAGATACGTCTGATTTATTCGACACCTACCTTTCCACTTTTGATGATCAACAAGAACGGCAATCCCGGCAGTGCCATTGCTGTCGTGATTTCATCAATCGCTTTGGTGGCCTGGTTACCATCGACCAGCAAGGCCGCACCAACGCCTTGTTATGGAACGAAGCCGAGCACGATGGCGCTGAAAAAACCGGTATTGCCGCGCTGGCAAAGCAAGTCAGGCAAGCACGCATAACGGGCGTCTTTTTTTCATCCTTGTCGGTATGGGGCAAACCACTGACTGGTATCTGGTGCCATATATCGATTACCCCACCCGCCGGGTTGTTGCATCAGGGCGTATTAAAAAACGCCGCACAATTCATGGCAGAAAAGCGCGAGGATTTTAAAACCGTGCAGTATGCTTTGCAACAGTATTCGCTCGCCAACATC
Source organism: Pseudomonadota bacterium (assembly GCA_039799405.1). Lineage (GTDB taxonomy): Bacteria > Pseudomonadota > Gammaproteobacteria > Burkholderiales > Burkholderiaceae_D > CAMBDR01. The sequence continues at coordinate 1,510 of JBDLSU010000565.1, forward strand.
GAGCAAGCACTGACGCTATTGCAAACTGATTCGTTGTACCGCAGTGAAAAAGTGCTTGGGCCAACCGAATGGCTACACCGTTTGCAGCAAGCCTGCACCAGCGCCAAAGGTGAATTGAAGAACAATTTGGTGTGGCGCGCCATCGCCACTGCTCCGGCCGGTTTTTGTCACCCGCGCAGTTCCATGACGGGTACGCTACTCGATGATATTGCGGCCGGTATGAATTTTGACGAAGTATCGCGCCGCTTTGCCGAAAAAATGCACCCTTTGCAATATCTGCGGCCACAAGCCGCGACCAACCAAGGCTGGCTACAGAGTCAATTTCCCACCTGCTCCGGTGCAGTCAGCGGCAAGTCCATGGTAAAGCAAGTCCCCTCGCCCACCACGCTTTGCACGGTAATGCTGCCATTCAACAGCGTATTGACGATGTTGTAGCAAATATTCAGCCCCAGCCCATTGCCGCCCTGCCCCATTTTGGTGGTGAAGAACGGATCAAAGATACGTGAGATGTTTTGCTCCGGGATGCCGACGCCGTCGTCGCGGAATTGGATTTGTACCCGGCCGGTTTCCAGTTGCAGAGCCGACAGCCGCATGTGGCCGTGGTCAACGCCGTCAAACGCATGCAGCAAGGCGTTGTTGATCATGCTGGCAACGACCTGGCCGAGCGGGCCGGGGTAGCTGTTCATTTCGATTTCGGGCGGGATGTCGAGTTCGATGTCGTGACCGAGCGGGCGAATTTTGCGCATCATGGTGGTGGCGATTTCGTGCAGGGTCTGGTGCAGATCGAATATGCGTCGTTGCGCGGTGGCGCGGTCAACCGCGACTTGTTTGAAACTGTTGACCAGATCGGCGGCGCTGGAGAGGCCGCGCATGATCAGGCTGGTGGCTTGCTGGGCGTCTAAGTGATGACATAGGGAAGTGTAACCAAGGCGCGGCGCATGCATCGGGCTTGATCCCATGGAGAGTGGGATTCATCCCTTGAATGGTTTGGTGACGGCATTGCTGAGAAAATGGGGGAGGGAAATGCCAGTACCAAGGCAAAAATTAACTGTGAATGATAGATATCAACATCCAGGACGGCGCTGTAGCAACACCGTAATACCCGGTTCAGGCCGTAATGAAATACGCCCCTTTGGTACAACAGGGTGATACGGTGAACTTTTCCATTGGAAATTTTTCACCAACAAGGCCAGGGTAATTTGCAGAATCGGCATGGCAATGTGCGAACTCGGACAAAGCCGCTCACCACCGCCGAACGGGAACCAGGCGTAATTGGGGCGGGATGCAGACTCCTCGGGTGTAAAGTGATCGGGCCGAAAACTGTTTGGCTGAGCCCAAAAATCGGGATGGCGCTGACTGGTATAGGGGCATACTGAAATTTTGGCCCCGGCCGGGATAGCATGTGAACCAAGCGTATCGGCAGCTAGCGCGCGACGGCCCAATAGCCATGCCGGAGGATACAGGCGCAACGTTTCACTCAATACCATTCGGGTATAGCGCAGTTGCTGCAGGGTTTGATGTTCAATGGTCTGGGCATCCATCAAGACACGATCGATTTCAGATTGCAGCACAGTCAAAACGCCAGCATGTTCGACTAACAAATGACAAGCCCAGCCCAGCCCGCCAGCGAGCGCATTGTAGCCATTGAGCAAGGTACGAATTATCGCGACAATGCAGGGGGTATTGGCGGGGTCATGGCGGTTATCGTGCATACGTTGGCTGAGAATGCTCTGAGCCAATTGAATCTGCGCCTGTTTGGCCGCCGCAAATGGTTGGCGCATCAATTCAGGTAGCATTTCCGGCGTGAAATCAGTTTGATTGGCAACACATGATTCAATAAATAAGCTTGCCTCGACAAATGCTTCCAACTCCTGAGTATCAGCAACATCAAATAACGTCACCATTACTAAATGAAGGAAGCATTGTTTAAAAAAATGACTTAACTCCACCGGAATAGGAGGCTGCCCTGATAATGGTAGCCGGGTCATCCACTGCTGCATATGGTTCGATGCCAAGTCAAGTAGTTGTGCAAACTGGGCATGACCATCAGCTTGATCCGACTTAAGGCGCAGGCAGAAAAAACCAAGATGCGTGAGGTAGGGGCGCAAAACCTCGTATGGATGGGCAGGATGCTGATAATTCGACTCCCTGCTGGCCAGGATTTGTTCCACGTATTTGGGATGATTAATTAAAAACCCGGTTTCCTTTGCTGAATTAAATGGAACAATATCACCCTGCTGGCTTAAAGCACGGTAAAAACCCAAATGATCCATATCCTGCAAATATCGATGACGAGGGTGTTGTGCCTGGCTCACAAAGAATTCCTTATAAAAAAACCCGGCCACAAATTCATTGCAACCGGGATTTCACTTTACTGGACGTAAAAGCTTTTTAAACTTAACCCCAGAAGTAACCACCATCACCACCAACCAGGCCTTCAACGCTGGATGCATCCAAGCCGCTGAAAGGTGCCCCTGTCGAACAATTGCTTGCAGCAGAGAAAGTGCTGTTGGTATTTGCTGGCGTGTTCCAGCTATAGGATTTAGCAGCTTGCTGATTTGACATAATTACTCCTAAAATAAGTAACAATAAAACCCGGAACAATGATCGGGGTTGGGAAATAAATCACAAATTACTTTCGGCCATTCGGTATAACCTTACAGATGTCATGATCAGAAAATCATTTGCAAAATCAGTACCCGGTTGCAAATTCACGACAATGTCGCAGTATTCAAAACAAGATG
>JBDLSU010000566.1:0-3523 GCA_039799405.1 Pseudomonadota bacterium
CAGACCCAAGATGCCAAATAACTTGAAAACCATTTTTGTGGGTGGGTTGCTCATCGCCAGCATTAACACCCATGCAGAACCAGCCAAGCAGGCACCAGCATAGTCCCTCGCGACTGTGACCCAGGCCGAAGCGGTACACAAAATCAGCATTGTCGTGCGATACGCGGCCATTGAAGCGGAAATATTCACCGCAATGGCAAAGGGCGACTTGACGACAGGGTAACAACATGGCGGGATACATTTTTCTTTAATATTGTCTTTTGTCACCCTTTTCGATAATTCTGTGATAGTCTTTCCCGAAATAAAACAATGATCAAAATAAATTATTGTGAAATTGCTTCTCAATCGATGTCCTGATCATGATGGTTTTAAAGCATTCCGGGAGGGGCGGCACCGGGATGTGGATTTAACTGCCGCTTGATAACTATCACTGGAGAATTGAATATGACCAAGAAACTGGCACTTTTTTTGTTCGCTTTGGGTATGGGGGCAACATCGGCAACAGTCGTTGCAAGCGATGCATATTATTGCATCAAGGCATGTACTTATGAGTATCAGGATTGCCTATATAACGGGGGTACGTCAACACAGTGTACAGCCGAGCGTAATGTTTGTGTGAACCAATGCTGGCACCCGGCTGGGCGTTGATAGTCCACTTGCCGTGATATTTTAGAAAATAGCACGGCCCATGGCAAAGCCGGGTCAGTTTGCCCTTGCCCGGCTTGCTACCTGGCGCAGCACGCTTTTTTAGCGGCTCGGCCGCCCCACCAAAATCCCCTGATAATTGGTCAGCGGCGGCCCAATCGTCAGTTCGTCTTCACCAATTTCAAAAAACCGTATCTCTTTGCTGTGCGCACTGGCGCGTACCTTGACCACCGAAATGACGCGCTGGAACTGGCCGGCCAGTTCGACATAGCGCTGCATCACAATCGCATCGGCCAAAAAGGCATTGCCGTCGCTGGAAAAGCGCAGCTTGGGGTTGTGCTGCATTGCTGTTGCGGCCCTGGCTTATTGCGGCGCGCTGTCTTTCAGGTACTTTTGAAACGCTTTGATCTGGCGTTCGACTTCGATTTGATCTACTCCATACGCTTCCTGAATGCGGCCAGCCAGTTGTTCGCGGCGGCCAGCAATCACTTCGACCTGATCCTGCGTCAGCTTGCCCCATTGCGCTTTGACCTGGCCCATGTATTGTTTCCAGTTGCCTTCGATTACATCCCAGTTCATTATTTTCTCCCAGCAGTTAATTGGTTAGCCCCGGCCTGGCCGGGCATCAGTCGTGGCTCAGGTGATCCCGTGTTGATGTAGCCATCTTAGGGGGGGGGCAGTAAGGGTCTGTGCGTTTGCGCACATTGATGCCAGGGTTGGATGGTGGCGTTGAGCGCCAGTTGATTTTTTTAAAATACTTGTTATAATGCCAGCGCGAAAGTTTCCCCCCCGCATTGCATCCATTTAAAACTATTTCATTTGTGTGAGTCAAACCATGAATTTCAAATTTCAAACCAACCTTATTTCTGCTGCAGTGCTGGGCGTTTTACTGGCCGGCTGTGGGGGCGGTGGCAGCAGTGGCACTACACCGGTGCAAGCACCGGTAGTGAGTAGCGCGCCACTTAGTCAAGCTGCCAGCGTTGGCGCTGCTGTCAACTTTTCGGTGCAAGCCACTGGCAGCGCCCCCTTGAGCTACCAGTGGCAGCGTGATGGCGTTGATATCGCCGGTGCCACCAGCGCTACCTATACCTTGCTCAATGCCAGCCTGGACGACAGCAATGCACATTTCCGGGTGCAACTGAAGAATGCAGCAGGTTCCATCGTTTCCAGCGATGCCACCTTGAAGGTGTCCGGCATTGCGCTGTATGCTGGTTCACTGACCGAATCGGGTAATGTTGATGGCAATCTGACCAGCGCGCGCTTTGCAGGCACTACTGGCCTGAGCTTTGATGCGCAGGGTAATCTGTTGGTGGCGGATCGTTACAATGGGGCGATCCGCAAGATCGGCAAAGATGGCAAGGTGACGACGTTTGTGGGTAAGGACCAGGGCTTGTCAGAGCCAATCGGGATTGCGCTCGACGGTGCTGGTAATTTGTACGTTTCCGACACAAATATCAAGAAGGTTACGCCGACAGGCGCTGTGAGTCTGGCCGTTACCATTCCTTTTGGCCATGCCCGTGCCCTGGGTGCTTATTACCCAAGCGGGGTGGCCGTTGACGCCAGCGGCAATATTTATGCGGCCAATGGCCTGGGGCTACGTAAGGTGACCCCAACCGGTACGGTGTCAATATTAAATGGTGTGGATGTGGCCGACAGTCTGTTTGGTGTGCCCGAGGTGCAATTCTGGGGCATGACCTCGGATCGCAATAAGAACGTGTATTTTATCGGCGATGGTGGCATCTTTAAAACTGCCGCCGATGGTAGCAGCAAGTTGATTATCAATAAGGGTGCGCGAGCGATGGCAGTCGATGCCAGTGATACCCTGTACCGGGTGGGTGACGGTACGATCAGCAAGTTTGCCGTCAATGGCAGTGATGTCATCGTGGCTGGGGTCGAAGGTCAAACCACCGTGGCGCAAACCGGTGTTTTGCCAGGTCGCCTGGGGCAGGTGAATGGCATTGCGGTTGACGACAAGGGCTTTATCTATTTCAGCAGCGGTTCTGCGGTGCTGAAAATCGGTTTGCCTTAAATCGGTCTGTCTTAAATCGATCAGTCGCAGGCTTGCGTTGCCGCCAGTCCACTGGCGGCAACAGGGCTTATTAATGTTTGCCAGCAGGCGCACTTTGCAGCGGAATGTTGAATAACATGGTGCCGCCAGTGCCACCGCCACCGCTCATTACCTGCGGTGCCACCCCATTCCATTTCTGGATGGCTTCGCGCTGCATTTTCAGGCGTTCCCATTCAAACAGTTTTTCATCCAGCGACAGCAGCAGCGCGCGGTTGGCGGCGGCTTCGCCTTCGGCAATCGCTACCCGTTTTTTGGCTTCGGCCTGGGCAGAGCGCACTTCATTTTCGGTGCGGATCGAATCCTGAATCGCGCGGGTTTTGGCGCTCACGGCATCGAGCAAGGCTTGCGGTGGGCGCAGCGCCCCGATCAAGCCAAATTGTTGAACTGAGACACCGAGCGGGCCAACCCGGGTATTTAATTCCTTGGCAATCCGGTCGAGAAATTCTTCTTTTTTGCCGCCATTGATATCGTCAAAATTGTATTCCGAACCAATCGCCACCACCACATTGCGGGCGGTATCGCGCAGGTAGCCGTGGGTGAATGATTCGATCCGGTCGGCGCGGAACTTGGTGTAAAACGCCGGTACCCGGGCCGGGTCCAGCCCATAGCTGACCGCCACATCCAGGCTGACCGGCACCGAATCTTTGGTATTGAAGCTCAGTTCTTCATTGCTGGCATTGCCTTCCTTCAGATCGTGGCTCCACACCACGCGCTGGATAAAGGTGGGGTAGACGATGAGCTGGGTCTGGATCGGGTTGTAAAACACAAAGCCGGTGACGGTATCTTCATGGCTGATGCCTTTGCTGACCA
>JBDLSU010000567.1:0-2982 GCA_039799405.1 Pseudomonadota bacterium
GCATATTGTGATTGAAGAGATGCGGCGCAAGCTTTGGCCGGGGTTAAATTAATCGGCGCGATTCTGTTTGCTTATGAGCTTGACCGATTTGGTTAATATCGTCTGGAATAGTGAATTATAGTAATATCGTTACCTGAAACCTTACGCCCCCCTTCATCTATGACGACTTCTTTAATACCACCCGTAATCGTTTTGATTACCGTCAACGACCATGAAACCCACGCCGTGCTGGATGCCTTTTTGGGTGCCGACCAAGCGCCGGAATCGGTGGCCAAAGGCGGCTTGACTTATTTCGATTTGGGCCAGCATGGCGGCAACCATATTATTCATACGGTGTGCGAAATGGGGGCGGGCGGTGTGGGCGCTTCGCAACAGCGCACCCGTGATGCAATTGACCATTGGCAGCCGCGAGCGATTATTGCGGTGGGCATCGGGTTTGGCATGGATGAAAGCAAACAAGCCATTGGGGATGTGCTGGTAGCGACGCAGATTCAGGATTATGAACTGGCGCGTTATAACAGCGACGGCACGGTGACGCCACGCGGTGACAAACCGGGCAGTGCGGATAGTTTGCGTAATCGCTTGCGGCAAGTGGATATTGCCGAAGGGCGGCGCGGCAAGGGCTGGCCCAAGGTGCGCTTTGGTTTGGTACTGTGCGGGCAAAAGCTGGTGGATAACCTGGATTATCGCGAAAGCTTGAAAAAGCTGTTTGGAGAAGCGATAGGCGGGGAGATGGAAGGCAGTGGCGTCTATGCTGCCGTCAGTGCCAAGCATGTGGACTGGATTGTGGTCAAGGCCATTTGCGATTGGGGGCATGATAAAAATCAGGCGGATAAGGATGCGTGGCAAAGGCTTGCGGCGCACAATGCCGCGCGGGTGTTGAAAACGGCGCTGGATTTGGGCGGCTTGTATGCGCATGCGGATGAAGCGGCGAAGTTCCAGCCGCACTTGCCTCCACCTGGGCAGCCAGTGCAGCCGATGCAGCAAGCCAAACTGCCTGCGCCCGTGCCTGCGCAGGCGAATGCAGCGCATGTGCAACAGGCACCCGCGCAGCCGCTGGCAGACGCACCCGCGTGGGCACTCGCGAGTGGGCACGACAGCGCGGGCGGATACGCGCTTGCACCTAACCCGTGGGGCGCGCCCGTGCGCTTGGCGTGGCCTGCGCAGGTGGGGGAGCAAGTGCTGTGGCAGCAAAAGTTTGCGGCCAAAGGCGATTTGTGCGTCACTGGCTTGATGCTGGCGCTTGATCAGATAGGTTTGTTTGCGTGCTTGGCGATGCAAAATAAAATTGGCGATCATTTTACACAGATGTTTCGGTATATTTTGCCGGGGCAGTTTGTGATGGGTTCGCCGGAAGCTGAGATTGATCGCGATCAATGGAATAAAGGCGAATTGCCACAGCATACCGTCATAATAGGTGCAGGGTTTTGGTTGGCCGATACAGCATGCACCCAAGCGGTTTGGCAAACGGTTACGGGCAATAACCCCAGCCGTTTTAATGCTGAGAACAAAGGTGGGCCGCATCACCCGGTGGAATGTGTTAGTTGGTACGATGTGCAAGGATTTTTGCACAATTTGGGACCGCATCTGTCAGCCTGCTACGCTAGCTTGCCAACGGAAGCGGAATGGGAATACGCTTGTCGCGCAGGTAGTAAAACGCCATTTTGGTTTGGTGCCACTATTAATGCCAAGCAGGGTAATTACGATGGTAATCATCCATTTGCTAATGGGGAAAAAGGTGAATACCGAGAGCATACGGTAGCGGTAAAAGATTTGCCAGCCAATGGATGGGGTTTGTACCAAATGCATGGCAATGTGTGGGAATGGTGTGCTGATCCATTGCGGGAATACAGTGTGCAAGCACAACGTGATCCGGGTTTGATCCATGCCTCTGCGCCGGAGTTGGTGCACGATGCCGTGCGCGTGTTGCGCGGTGGTGCCTGGTTCTACCTTGCGCGCAGCGCGCGTTCCGCTTGCCGTAACGACGATCGGCCGGACTGGCGGGGCGGCAGTGCTGGCTTTCGTTTTGCCTTGAGGCCCAAGAGCCATTCATCTCAAGTAATGTAAGGACAAGGTCGGTACGCTATGCTATTGTGTGCTCAGCCAACCCGCAAGCAATGATCATGCCTACCTTGCCCATCAGCAAACGAGAGTCACTCAATATCCGCATCAAGCCAGAAGAGCGGCGCTTGATTGACCGTGCGGCTCAATTGCGTGGTAAAAACTGCACCGATTTTATTCTGGACGCGGCACGCCAGGCGGCAGAAGAAACCTTGGCCGATCAGCGGTTGCTTTACCTCACCGAAGCCGCCTGGGCACAATTTCTGGCCCGGCTTGATGCGCCGCCAGCACCCAATGAAAATCTGAAAAAAACCATGCAAACACCAGCGCCATGGGACGCTGCATGATACCGGGAATGACGCTTGCCGCACCGACGCCCTTGCAGCAACAGCACGAACTGGATTCATTTTTTTGCGGGATAGCCAGCCTTGACGATTGGCTTAAGCGCCGGGCACGGAAAAATCAGGTTACCGGAGCGTCTCGCACTTTTGTGGTTTAGCATGGCGTGCGCTTCATAGCGCTTCCAGACCAACTGTGGGCATGTTTTCCCAATCGACCAGATCATCTGGCAGCGGCGCATCCGGGTCGCATTGTGCGTTCAGTTCTGCTGCCGAATAGGGTAGGGCGTTCTTGCATTGGGCAACCTAACATGGATTATTTGTGGTGCTGATCATGCCAGTGATGGTTGTGCCTGGATCAGATTCATGATCTATCACTTTGCTATCCTCCGGTTTTTTCGTACTGCTCTGAAAATGGAAAACCGAATTGATCGTATCATTATCGGAATAGCCGATATCGGCCAGGGCGATATTTTCGGTGTAATGCCTTATTTGTGCATGGGCTTTTTCCAGATTGCTCGGACTCGGGCTAGCCAGTGGCGCATAAATATCCTTGACTTTCTGTATGTTTTGTTCCAGCGTC
>JBDLSU010000568.1:0-8813 GCA_039799405.1 Pseudomonadota bacterium
TGGATGGTGCCAGGCAGGTGGCCAATGAGGGTGCCGCCAGCGCCGTACCGCTGACCCGTTATCAGCTCGACAGCAGCCACACCAGTGTCTATTTTGCCGTTACCCATTTCGGCATCAGCACCATGCGTGGCCGTTTCATGGGTATCAGCGGCCAGCTTGCGTTTGATGCGGCGCAAGGCAGTGGCAGCCTGGATTTGACGATTGATCCGGATTCGGTCGATACCGGCTTGCGTGGGCTCGATGCAGTGTTAAAATCGTCGCAGTTTTTTGATACCAAAGAATTCCCCCAGGCCCGCTTTCAATCGACCCGCTTTGAATTTGAGGGCGAGCGTTTGCTGGCCGTGCATGGCACCCTGAATTTGCATGGCGTCAGCCAGCCGCTGGTTTTGCAGGCCCAGCGCTTTCAATGTCGCGAAGTCAAAATTATTGTGCTGCGGCGTTTTGTATGTGGTGGCGACTTTTCGGCCAAATTCTTGCGTTCCAGCTTTGGCATGCGCCAGCATTTGCCGGATGTCGGCGATGAAATCGCGCTCGATATTGCGGTGGAAGCCTCGCCCGTCAAATAAGCCCGTGAGCCAACATAATCCCAAACCAAACCAATCCAATCCAATCCAATCCAATCCTGATTATTTCAATATGAGGTTTGCATCAATGTCGCAAAAAATGGAATTGTTCCCCCCGATTGAACCCTACCGTAGCCAACGGCTGGTGGTTGATGAAATCCATACCCTGTACTGGGAAGAGTCCGGCAATCCGGACGGCTTGCCGGTACTGTTTTTACACGGCGGGCCAGGCGGTGGTACTTCGCCTTTGCACCGGCGCTTTTTTGACCCGAAAGCCTATCGCATTATTTTGTTTGACCAGCGCGGTGCCGGTAAATCGACGCCAGTGGGCGAAGTGCGTGCCAATACCACCCAACACCTGATCGACGATATCGAAACCCTGCGCCAGTTGTTGAAGGTAGAGCAATGGCTGGTGTTTGGCGGGTCCTGGGGTTCCACTCTGGCGCTGGCGTATGGGCAAGCCCACCCGCAGCGCTGTCTCGGTTTTGTGCTACGCGGCATCTTTTTGTGTACGCCGCCTGAAGTGGCGTGGTTTGTCAATGGCGCGCACTGGTTCCACCCGGAAGCACAGGCGCAATTTAAAAATTTCATCCCGCCCGAAGAACAGGGCGATCTGGTGCAAGCCTATTTGCGACGCATGAGTTTTGCCAATGAAGCCGATAATTTACCTGCCGCGCGCGCCTGGAGCCATTTTGAAGGCGACCGCGTGACGCTGTTGCCAAGCAAGGAGGCGGTCAGCCAGACCCAGGCTGAAGCCGATGCGCAAGATCTGGCAATTGCCCGGCTGGAAGCGTTGTATATGGCACATCTGGGCTTTTTCAGCGAAGACCAACTGATTAAAAATATCGATGCGATCCGGCATTTGCCTGCCGTCATCGTGCATGGTCGGTACGATGTGATTTGCCCGCCTGCAATCGCCTGGCGTTTGCACCAGGCCTGGCCGGAAGCCGCCTTGCATATGGTGGACGGAGCCGGGCATTCGGCGTTTGAACCCGGCATTTGCGCGCAACTGGTGGCCGCCACCGAAAGCTTTAAACAGCACCACTGCTTTACCACGGAGGCAGCATGAGTCTGGACTACCAACGCCCGGCCGCACTGTATTGTTATGGTGAGCAAGCCAGTTTGCAACGCGCGCTCGATAACGGCGAATTTCATCTGCAACCCGGCAGCCAGTGCCTGACCCTGGGGTTTGCCAGCAAAGCCAGCCCGAATTTATTTGGCCCGAGTGATGATGCCTGCCTGATCATCCATCGTCCGGAAGAATTTGGCGAACGCTTGCACCGCGCAGTAGCCCAGGTGCTGCCTAACTGGGCCGGAATCGACGGTGCGGTCGAATATGGGCGGCGCAGCATGCTGGGCGCGGTGTTCACCAAGGACAAGGCGCTGGCGCGCGAGCAGGAATGGCAATTTGCCTGGCGTCCACGCCATGCGGTGAGTAATTTGCAGGTGATTGTGATCAAGATGGGCAATCTGGCCGATTTGGCCGAGTTGCGCAGCAAGGGCAGTTATCTGAGCTAAGCGCGCCAGCAGGCAGGCTTTACCATAGATTTTGGCCTTTGTTTAGAGACATCGTTCTATTGAAATCGGTTTTAATGGGGGTTTCTTGCCCAGACCCCGGGCACCGGGTTTTTCGTTAATTTGATAATTAAATATAACATGCCAAACTATCCTCACCTGCTTGCGCCGCTGGACCTGGGCTTTACCACCTTGCGTAACCGCGTCATCATGGGTTCCATGCATACTGGTCTGGAAGACCGCTTTTTCAACTATACCCGGCTGGCGGCATTTTACCGGGAGCGGGCCAGAGGCGGCGTGGGTTTGATCGTGACAGGTGGTATTTCACCGAACCGTGCCGGTTGGTTGCTGCCGTTTGGCGGCACCATGAATTTCTGGCTCGACACCTTCAACCACCGCTGTGTCACCAATGCGGTGCATGAAGAAGGCGGCAAAATCCTGATGCAGATTTTGCACTCCGGCCGTTATGGCTACCAGCCGTTTGTGGTATCGGCTTCCAGCATCAAATCTCCCATATCGCGTTTCAAACCCAAGGCCCTGACCGAAGCGGGCATTCTGGCTACCATCAAAGACTATGTGCGTTGCGCCAAGCTGGCCAAGGAAGCCGGTTACGATGGCATTGAAGTGATGGGCAGCGAAGGTTATTTGTTGAATCAATTCCTGACCCAGCGCACCAATCAGCGGCAAGACCGCTGGGGTGGTTCGATTGAAAACCGCATGCGCTTGCCAGTAGAAATTGTCAGCCAGATTCGCGCCGCAGTCGGGCCGGAATTCATCATCATGTATCGCCACTCGCTGCTCGATCTGGTCGATGGCGGCAATACCTGGGAAGAAGTGGTACTGGTTGCCAAGGCGCTGGAACAGGCCGGGGTCACCATCTTTAATAGTGGCATCGGCTGGCATGAAGCGCGGGTGCCAACCATCGTTACCTCGGTGCCGCGTGGCGCGTTTGCGGCGTTGGCCGGACGGTTGCGCAAGGAAGTCTCGATTCCGGTAGTGGCGTCCAACCGGATCAATATGCCGGACGAAGCCGAATCGATTCTGGCGCGTGGCGATGGTGATCTGATCTCGATGGCACGCCCCTTCCTGGCCGACCCGGAATGGGTCAACAAGGTCAACGGTGGCCGGGTCGATGAAATCAATACCTGCATCGCCTGTAATCAGGCTTGTCTGGATCATACATTCTCCAACCAGCGTGCTTCTTGCCTGGTTAATCCGCGTGCCTGCTACGAAACCGAACTGGTATTTCGCAAGGTGACAAAATCGCGCCGGGTGGCGGTGGTGGGTGCTGGCCCGGCCGGGCTGTCGGCAGCGACCACGGCGGCCGAACGCGGCCATCAGGTGACGCTGTTTGATGCCAGCGACAAAGTGGGGGGGCAATTCAAGATTGCCATGCGCATTCCCGGCAAGGAAGAATTTTCCGAAACCATCCGCTACTTTATGCGCCGTCTGGAACTCACTGGCGTCAAGCTGCAACTGGGCCAGCGCGTCACGCGCGCGCAACTGGAGGCGCAAGGCTTTGATGACATCATCGTCGCCACCGGCATTGTGCCGCGTTCACCCAAAATTGAAGGCATTGATCACCCCAAGGTATTGTCGTATCTGGATGTGTTGCAGCATAACGCCAAGGTTGGCAAACGGGTGGCGATTATTGGCGCGGGCGGAATTGGTTTTGACGTGGGCGAATACCTGTTGCATGACCCCAAACTGCCTTTGCCGGAACCACTTGAGCACTGGCTGGCCGAATGGGGCGTGGATTTGCATGCCAAACAGCGCGGCGGTCTGGTGCCGCCCAAGGTGGATGCACCGGTGCGGTAAATTTATCTGTTGCAGCGCAAAGCATCCAAAGTGGGCAGTGGCCTGGGCAAGACTTCGGGCTGGGTACACCGGGCGGTATTGCAGCGCAAGGGCGTGGAAATGCTGGCCGGGGTGGAATATCAAAAGATTGACGGGCAAGGCTTGCACATTCTGGTCGGTGGCAAAGAGCGTGTGCTGGAAGTGGACAATGTCATCATCTGCGCCGGGCAAGAGTCGCTGACCGAATTGATGCCAAGCGAATCGACTGCCAGTGGGCCACGCTATCACAAAATCGGTGGGGCGGCACTGGCCAGTGAACTCGATGCCAAGCGCGCCATCCGGGAAGGGGCCGAACTGGCGGCACGCTTGTAAGGGTATTACCAGCCTTTAGCGCTTGGAGCCAATCGTTAAAATATTGAACGGACGGCTCTTCAAGGCCGGGGTGCGGGTGTTTTGTACGAAATAGGCAAATTCCGACAAAATGCCCGACTGGTGGGTATCAAAAAACAATAACACCCGTTCCATCCCGCTTTGTTCGCTGGCGGCCAGGCACAGGTGGACATAACCCGCCACCACCATACAACGCTGCCCACGGGTCAGGCCACGGCCAAAATTGCCTTCGCGGCTGGTGGTCAAATCTTCTTCATGAATAATCGGGCAAGGAATCTTCGACGCTTCGTAGCTCAAATCGCGTTCAAAAATAATCAGGGATGGCCGGATGGTGTCGGCGCGGATCGCTTGCACAATCGCATGGGCGCGGGCGTGGTCATGCGCACTGCGGTAATTCATGCCAACCAGGGTAATCGAGACCGACCCCGGCTTTTGCGCATCGTGCAGGCTGCGGATTTCGTTAATCACATCCGGTGCGGCAATTACCGCAGAGGTTGCTTCGATAATTTCCGGCTTTTCCGGCACCGGTGGCAGATCTTCTGTTGGCGCGACCTGTGGGGCCAGTTGGTCGATGGTTTTGATCATGCCGCGCAGGGCGACCCGATCGGTGGTGGCACCGATGCGGTTTTTTTCCAGCGCGGTTGCGTAGACAAGTTCAGGTATGCGTTGCATTGTGTTCCCTCCCAGGAATCGTTAATCTTTAGCAGTAAAAATAATGCTTGGTGTCATTCAGGACATAAGTTCGCCGTGCTCTATCGGCCAAAACAACTATCCCAGCTTTGATAACATGATTCCATTACAGGTGATTACGGCTGTGTCATGACTGTGATTCGTGGACGTGAAGTGGAAGTACCACAAGGGGAAATAATGCATTGTCTTAAATATAATAATGCTGGAATTTATTATGGATTTGATGCGGCATATTTCCCACAATTTCAAATCAAAAGTTGCGGGATCTTGCACTAATGTTGGCCCGGGTGGCGCAACGTAATCTTCTGTAATGGCAATTCTGTATGGTCAGGCGCAAGATATGCGATCTGATTTAATTATTATTGATTACAATTTAAAGAATTGCATCAATTTTATTGCCATCATCTGGTGTGTATGGCGGATTTGTCGGCGATCCAGTGTCGCTGGCAGGTGTTGCACAATTGCACAGGTGGGGCGGTCAGGATCAAATCAAATCACAAAATAAAAAAATATCAGGAGAGATTATGTCGGTGATATCGCTTACCTATGCCGTCAAGCGCGGCGCTTTTGCAATCCAGAACCGGATGAATTTACCCTTTGGAACGGGCAACCTCAATGGCTGTGTCGGCATCATTGCCAGCCTGAGCGATAACAGCCACTTTTGTGCGCATCTGGATGTGCGGCAAGAACCCACCAGCCAGAGCGAACGTGATGAACTGAGTCAGGCGGTGGAGTCATGGCTGACCTGGGTGATTCCGTTAGCCAATGTGACCAGCATGTGGTACAGCAGCAGTGGTTCGCTGGCTTCCACTTTTTGCATTATCGCCGGTATCAAATCGGCTTGCCCCGGTGCCCTGGGGCACAATCGTCCGACCCTGTATTTTTCCGAAGGCGGTGACATGGTCGCCAATGACCACATGATCAAGTGCGGCAAATTTGTGGCCGGAACCTGCACCTTTTAGACCTGCATCAGCCCCGGGCCGGGCTTAGTTGAGCGGCCCCTCGCTCATGGCCTTGCCCTCGATCAGGCGGTATTGCTTGCCATCGAAGCCATAGCGCGCATGTCCGCTCACTTTTACGGTATTTCTCGCCACGCTGGTGCTGGCGGCGCTGTTGCCACTGCCGGGTGCGGCCCGGGTCGATTGTTCGCCCTGGTAGTCGATAATAATGTCCTGATACGGCGCATTGTTGCGGGCCTGGTCGAGACGCCACTTGCCGTCCAGGTTCCAGCATTGATCGGTGTCTTCCAGGCAATCGCCATCATTGTCGGTATGGTCGTTAATCCCTTGCGGGGTCAGCGCCTGCACCTGATCCTGGCCCAGTGCAAATACGCTGAAGCCGGAAATAGTCTGGCCCTGACCAGTCCAGCCGTGGTGTACCAGAAAACCCGGTTTGCCGGGGGCCAGATTCAGCCATTCAACTTCGCCAAAGACGCCATTGGAACCCAGTTCTGCCAGGTTTTCAAAGCGTTTTTGCACTTGCCACTGCTCGCCGTTTTTGCGCAGCAGGTAGACGTTTAACAAGCCGGGCTGGCCGTGGCTGGGGCCATCGGCCGAAGGCAATTGGGCATTGGCAACCATTGCGATGCCGCCATCCGGCAAGGCATGCCAGGATTCGGGCGTGAGTACATATTCTTCCATCTTTTGGCGCTCATTGATGTCCGGCAGGGTTGCCAGTGCATCACCGCTGGCGCTGCGGTATTTGGTGCCGAAAATCAGCGCCATCAATTGCGCCTGCAGTGGTTTGTCAATTTTGCTGGCAGTTGCGCCAGACTGTGCTGGCGTTGCGGCCTGCGCTGCAGCCTGGGCTGAAGCTGCGGCACTGGTCGCTTGACTGCTGGCTGGCGCAGCTTGCTGCGAGCAGCCGACGATCTGGCTGATCAACCATAATGGCGTCAAAATCCGGATCAGAAAGGCATGGTTGGGCGCTGGTTCCATACAATGGGTTCCTGTCATCAATGGTTGATTCGCCATCCATCCGGATGGTTAGCCGCAATGTTGCATGCACTTAGCGCCCCCGGACATGTCAGGCCGCTGCGGTGCGGCGTTTGCGCGTCCGCTTGGTGGGTGCAGGCAGGGCCGCAGCAGCTTCAAGGTCGAGCAAGCTGGCATGCAATTGCACAAATGCCTGTTGCAGGCAAGCGCAATAGCGTGCCGGGTCCGGCATCATCTTGCGGCAGGCGGTGACGCTGATGGTGGCGTTGCCCGCAAAATAGCAGATCAGGTGGTTGATACCGGCCAGATCATGCACCACATCCATGCCGTAATACCCTACCATTTTGGCCCCGGCCATATACAGGGGTAAATCCGGGCCACGGATGCTGGAAATGGTGGTGTTGAACTGGGGCGACAAGCGTGTGCCGAGGCGGCTGCGGCGGATCAGTTCGCCCACGGTTTTCATTAATACCGAGGGCAATAAATCGGTGGCGTCGATCAGCAAACGCTTGCCCAGAAACGATTGAAAATTCTTTTTGTTGTTGCGCGTTTCCTGCACGATCTGCCGCAGGTGTTCGGCCGGGTTGGCGCAATCGGTATGCATGCTGATAATGGCGGAGTCGGCCAGATTGCGCACGCTATTGACCTTCATTTCAGAACGGCTGGTCATCGGTGCTTCTGCCACCAGGCTGCTTTCCGGCAAGGTTCCCTTGTGCTGCAAGTACTCGCGCATGGCGCGCGCGATCACGGTGATCAGGACATCATTGATGGTGGCACCGGGCACGCAATCGCGCATCCGGCTCAATTGTTGCAAATCAAAGTTGACCGCTTCAAACACCCGGTGTGGCGACACTGGCGCATTAAATACGGTGGCGGGTACGGTGTTTTTAATGGTTGGAATGCCATCACGCTGCAATAGCCGTAGCGGCCAGCCCACCAGCTCACCCAGGGCATTGCCAGCAAACATTTGCAGTGGTGAAAAATAGGTGCTCAGATAAGCGCCCATTTTGACAGGCCAGGTCAGGCTGTTGCTGATGGTATTGCGCATCAAATCGCTCATGCCGGGCAAGCCGTCGTGGCGTGGCAGATGTTTGGGCGCGGAAACCCGGCCATTGGGCATCAATTCATGCAGCGCAGCCAGCAACTGGGTACCCAGGCCACCACCAAGCGCAGCGTAATGGGTTTTCAGCAGCAGCGCAAAGCAACCTGCTGGCAAACCGGGAATATTATCCAGCCCTTCAATCACATAGCATTCCCACAGCGGCCGGTTCACATCGAGGTGGCGTGCATGCAGGCGTGCCAGTTGAATGCAGAGCTGACGCCAGTCTCCCGGTTTTGGCAGGGCGATATGGCGCAGGTGAAATTCGATGTCGAAATCCGGATCATTGGCCCAAAAGCTGTTGCCCAGCCCAAATGGCGCACTCACCAGACGGTGACCAAACACCTTGTTGCGATACATGCGTGCCTCAAAAAAACGCATGATATCTTTAAAACCGACTTTGCCGCCGGGCGCGCTGGACGGGTCATAAATGGTGAGCGAAGAAATGTGCATCGGCATGGCGGGGGTTTCCACCCGCAGGAACAAATCTTCAATGCCACTTAACTGTATCATGAGCGCTCCGACTTAAGAAACGAAAATGGGCTGCGTTGGGCCTGATATTCGGCCACCACCGCATCGACATCGAGCTTGCGCCAGGGTTGGCTGCTTTGCGCCAGCCGGTGCGCCACCAGAAAAAACACCAGGGCGTTAAAGCCAAAGCCGGTATGGGTGCAATCGACTTCAATGCTCTCGCTCAGGGGGCCGGGTTTTTCCATCGCGCATTGCGGTGGTACGATATTGTCGCTCAAGCTGTAAAACGCCGAGACTGGCACATCCGGCACCGCAGCGGTGGATTGCATCACCTTTTCCTGAAACGCCGGATCA
>JBDLSU010000569.1:0-3442 GCA_039799405.1 Pseudomonadota bacterium
TGGGGGCCGGGCACTACGCAAATTCCGATTGCGATACTCGGTTTTGCCGACGAAGGTATCGCCCCGGCCTCGGTATCGGCCATCATCAAGGCCGATCTGACCCGCAGCGGCTTGTTCAAAATCATAGAAACCAGCGACAGCCAGGCCGATACGGCCCCGCTCAATTATGGCAACTGGAAAGGCAAAGGGGCCGATGCGGTGGTGACAGGCAGCGTCAGCAAACTGGTGGATGGCCGTTTCGATGTGCGCTATCGCTTGTTCGACACCATCAAATCCAGCCAGACTTCGGCCCTGACCCAGGCGATACCGGCCAATTTTACCCGGATTGCGGCGCACCGGATTGCCGATGATATTTACGAAAAACTGACTGGCAGCCCCGGAATTTTTGCCACCCGCATGGCTTACATCACCAAAGCCGGGAAAGAATACCGGCTCGAAGTGGCCGACGCTGACGGCGAAGGCATCCAGGTCGCCTTGCGCTCGACCGAACCCATCATTTCACCACGCTGGTCACCGGACGGCACCAAAGTGGCCTATGTGTCATTTGAAAACCGCAAGCCAGTGGTGTATGTGCAAAATCTGATCACGCGCGAACGGGTGCAGGTCGCCAACTACAAGGGCAGTAACTCCGCCCCTTCCTGGTCACCGGATGGCACCCAACTGGCCATTGCCCTGTCCAAAGATGGCGCAACCCAGGTATATGTGGTCAGCAGCAAGGGCGGTGATTTGCGCCGCCTGAGTAATTCCAGCAATATTGAAACCGAACCACAGTTTTCCAGTGACGGCCAGAACATTTACTTCACCAGTGATCGCAGCGGCGGGCCGCAAATTTACCGCATGAGCGTCAATGGTGGCGAAGCCCAGCGTGTGACCTTTAATGGCAGCTACAATATCAGCCCACGACTCTCACCGGATGGCAAAAACCTGGCTTATATTTCGCGCCGCGAGGGTAAATTTCAACTTTATGTGTTAGATTTAGTCAGTGGACAAGAACTCAAGTTATCCGATTCGAGCCATGATGAATCGCCCAGCTTTTCAGCCAACGGCAAATACATCATGTATGCCACCGAATCGGGCCGACGCGGTTCACTTGCAGTCGTATCGGTCGATGGCCGCATCAAAACGCGTATTTCGACCCAAACAGGCGATATCCGGGAGCCCACCTGGGGCCCCTTCATGAAATGATGTTCTTACACCCCAAGGAGAATTCAATGCCAAATTTCACCAGTCACACCAATCTCAAACACCTTGCTTTGCTCGCCGCCAGCAGCTTTTTTCTGGTCGCTTGTAATTCCGTCAAACTGGATGAAACCAAGCCCGTGGTAGAAGAGCGCAAGGTTGAAAACACCACCACACCGGCCAAGGTGGACGATACCCGCAAGGTAGAAACCGTGGATACCAAAGTCGATCCATTGAAAGACCCGAACGGCGTGCTGGCCAAGCGCAGCGTGTATTTTGACTATGACATGTACACCGTCAAGGATGAATACAAGGGAGTGGTACAAAATCATGCCAAGTTCTTGAGCGGCAACAAGCAATACAAGATCCTGATTCAGGGCAATACCGATGAACGCGGTGGCAGCGAATATAACCTGGCACTGGGCCAAAAACGCGCTGATGCGGTACGCAAGGCCATGGGCGCACTGGGTGTGCCGGAAAGCCAGATGGAAGCCGTTTCGTTCGGCAAGGAAAAACCCAAAGCAACCGGTAGCGACGAAGCCGCATGGGCCGAAAACCGCCGCGCCGATATTGTTTATCCTTAATTTTCCACCCCGGGCGATGCCCGCCTGCCCTGTTACGGGCAGTCCCGGCATCGCCTGACCGATAGAGATTCGTTCATGAAAACCCTGTTTCATCATGCCCTGCTGGCCCTGCCCCTGACCTTGGCCCTGCTGACACCATCGCACGCCGGCATTCTGGAAGACGATGAAGCGCGCAAGGCAATTTTGGACTTGCGCGCCAGGCTGGAACAAGCGCAGCAGGACTTGCGCGGCCAGATTGCCGAAAAAACCGATAAAAGCAGTACCCTCGATTTGGTCAACCAAAACGAACAACTCAAGCAGGAAGTGGCCAAATTGCGTGGCCAGATTGAAGTGCTGACCAATGAACTGGGTAATGCCCAGCGCCGC
Organism: Pseudomonadota bacterium; assembly: GCA_039799405.1. GTDB lineage: Bacteria > Pseudomonadota > Gammaproteobacteria > Burkholderiales > Burkholderiaceae_D > CAMBDR01. The sequence continues at coordinate 2,130 of JBDLSU010000569.1, forward strand.
CAAAAAGATTTTTATGTCGATCTGGATAATCGCCTGCGCAATCTGGAACCGAAAAAAATGGTGGTCGATGGCAAGGAAGCCCAGATCGATCTGTCCGAACAAAAAGCCTACGATGCCGCACTGGCGCTATACAAAGGCGGTGACTATCGCAATGCCTCAGTCTCATTTGCCGAATTTTTGCGCCGTTTTCCGGAATCAGCTTATACCGCCGCCGTGCAATATGGCCTGGGCAATGCCTTCTATGCGCAGCGTGACTGCAAAAGCGCCATCGCCACCCATCAGGCCATGGTCAAGAATTTCCCGGACAACACCAAAGCACCCGACGCCATGCTCAACATTGCAGTTTGCCACCTGGAATTGAAAGAAAAAGCGCAAGCCAAAAAAGCACTGGAAGCCATTATTGCGCAATACCCCGACTCCAGCGCGGCACAAACCGCGAAAGAGCGTTTGGGCAGTAAATAATCATCTTGCCAATACAAGATGCATTGGATTTGACCGCTTAGCCTGAATTTTCAAAAAATTCAAAAAAATCGGTCGAATCCCTTGACGGAACTTCGGAAACTCCCTATAATTTCATTTTTCGGGTCGTTAGCTCAGCTGGTAGAGCAGCGGACTTTTAATCCGTTGGTCGCAGGTTCGAATCCCGCACGGCCTACCACGAATACGCAGCAAATAAAAAGGTTACAAGTTTCGGCTTGTAGCCTTTTTTGTTTTTCTCCAGCCCCAATGCCCCACCACTTACATCAACTTTCTGCCTGATCCAAACCAGGGCGCGGCAGCACCGAACCATCACCCAGCCTGATCCAGGTCTCAAACCCGGCGCGCCCCTCCTGAAGGCGTATCACCCGCGCACCGCGTGGCAGCGCTTCACTGCCATAGCTACCAAAGCCGCCAGCACGCCCATAGCACAAGCGTATGCCATCCAGCACACCCTCGTAGTCATTGATATGATCATGCCCGACAAACACCCCCGCCACGGCAGCACTGTCACGCATCGCTGCAAACATGCCGGAATTTTGCGTCGGGCAGCAGACCTTCTCCAGCTTGTGACCCATGCAGCGTCCTTGCTGCCAGACCAGATCAAATTCCGGCAGCGGAATATGAAAAAACACCAGCCCGGTCAAGTGGGATGCGGCGCTGGCTTGCTGGCGAAACCAGGTAACTTGCGCCGTGCTGATCCAGGCATAGCGGCTAACACCAGGCGGCCCATAGGCTAACGAGTCGATAAAATACAAGCGCGCCAGCGGCTGCCCGGCCTGGCTGGCTATATCCAGCACATAATTGCCGACGCCGGGCAATGCTGGCGGGCCAGG
>JBDLSU010000570.1:0-3451 GCA_039799405.1 Pseudomonadota bacterium
GCATAGCCAACGAAGGTGGCGCAGGTCAGCCACATGGTCAGCGGATTCACCAGAAAATACAAAATCGCCATGCCGGTGCCACCGACCAGCAGAGACATGATCACGGTATGCGGCACCGAGATTTCACCGGAAGCAATCGGGCGGCGCGCGGTACGTGCCATGCGCGAATCAATTTCACGCTCGACCAGGCAATTCACTGCAAATGCGGCCCCCGCCAATAACCAGATGCCCGCCGTCGCGGCGAGCAACTTTTGCCAACCGGGAAAATCAGGCGTCGCCAAAAACATGCCGATTACGGCGCAAAACACCGCCAACTGCGTGACGCGCGGTTTGGTCAAAATCCAATATTGAGCCAGCATATTGGGTGGACGTTGGGGGTTTGAGGTGCTCATGATTCCATCTTTAGCGCAAGGCCCGATAGTGTAGCATGGACAGCACCAGCACAAGTAGCGCCGCTCCGGCATTATGCAATACCGCCAGACCAAGCGGCCAGGCGAAGAACACGGTAGCGCTGCCGGTAGCCAATTGCAACAATAGCAGGCCACCCAGGGCGCGCGCCAGTTGGGCATGGGCATGACGGGCACGCCATGCCAACAGGGCCAGGCAAAGTGCCAGCACCAGCGCAAAGCAACGATGTACCCAGTGAATGGCGGTCAGGGCCGGATACGGCAAATAATCTCCCGCGCCGGTTTTGCCAAGTTGCCGCCACAGGGTGAAACCATGCTGAAAATCCATTTCCGGCCACCAACTGCCATTGCACATCGGAAAATCCCGGCAGGCCAAAGCGGCATAATTGGTGCTGGTCCAGGCCCCAAACGCCAGTTGCAACAACAGCATGAGTCCCGACAGCCAGATCAGCCCACGCAAGCCCGGGCTTACCGGCGCTTGTGCTGCTGGCACGCCAAGTTGTTGTGCAGTCGAAGGTTGGCGCGCGGCCAGGCTGGCCAATACCGCCAACATGACCATCCCCAGCAACAAGTGAATGGTGACGATGGCAGGCTGCAGCTTCATGGTAACAGTCCAGGCACCAAACGCCCCCTGGATGCAAACCAGAACAAACAGCAGGGTGGGCAAGCGCGGCGACTGGGCCGGATTGCGCTGGCCCTTGCGCCAGAACTGCCAGGCGCGCACCATCAACACGATGATCAACAGACCAATCGCCATCGCCAGATAGCGGTGGATCATTTCGATCCAGGCTTTCATGCGCGTCACCGGCCCGCTTGGCATCAGGGCAGCGGCGGCATCGATTTTTTCCAGCGCCTGCAGCGGATTGGCATGGTTATAACAGCCGGGCCAATCGGGACAACCCAGGCCAGAATCGGTCAAGCGGGTAAATGCGCCAAACACAATCAGATCGAAAGTGAAAAACACCGCCACCCAAACCAGTTTGCGATATTTGTTTTGGTCTTGCGCCACCCAGACCCAGGCCAAGGGCAAGCAGGCCAGAGTGAGCCCGGTCAGCAACAATTGCAAAAAATGCGGCAATTGCATGGTTTAGCCTATTCCGGATGCGTACAGCAATTTACTGATATCGCGCTTGATTTTGTTGGCATCGGCATCTTTCGGGTAGCGCATCATCAAATTACCGAGCGGATCGATCAAATAGATATGATCCTGCACGCCGCCACCGCCCTCAACCGGCAACCATTTTTGCAACACTTCCGGTGCGACCCGCAACAGACGGGTGCCATCGAATTCACGCAGGATGCGGGTATCGATTAACACCTGATCAGTAATCAGCCAGACGCGCTCAATCCGATCACGATGCTTGCCCTGAGCGGTACGCAACTGGCGCATATCGTACAACTTCTTTTCACAGGCGGCCGCACAGTTGCCGCTGCCTATCGAGATCATTAACCATTTGCCTTTGAAAGCGTCCAGGTCTTGCGCTTTACCATCCAGCGTCTGGCTACCGAGCCTGGGCACCGGATATTGGCGCGGGTCGAGCAAGGTGCCATAATTGGTACGGCCTTGCGGCTTGATGACGTAATAACTCAGGTATGAAGCAATCACCGGGGCCGCACATACGGCCAGCAATAACATCAACTTCCAGCGCCCCTTTGCTTTTTGCGGGGCAGACTCAACTCCAGCATTAACTTGTTCCACGACGCCATCCTGTCAAAACAAAAAATATCATTGCCACTGCGGCCAGGGCAAACCATTGAAAGGCGTAACCTTCATGCTTTTCAATGCCACTACTGGCTTGCGGCCAAATCCGGCCCAAATGATCTTGCTCATGGGCTGGCACCGTTTGCTCCAGCAACAACGGTAACAAGGGCAGGTTGCTGGCCTGGCGCGCTTGCTGCAGATCCAGGTTTTGCACAATCGCGCCACTTTTTAACGACACATCTGCCCCCAATTGCATCAATCGCGCCACATGGCTACGCACCAGCGCCTGCAACTCGACCGGGCCTGCAGGTGTGGCGTAGGGCGCAATCGCACTGCGATCACGCTTGTCACGCGGTAGCCAGCCGCGTGCCACCAACACGGTGGCACCATTTTGCGCCAATTTAAACGGCATCATCACCCATAAGCCGGGCTGGCCTTGTTGTTGACGGTTATCCAGATACACCACCCACTGCGGCAAAAATTCCCCACGCACCAACACCCGGCGGCCATCCAGCGCCAGCGCGGCACTACTATCTGCCACTTGCGCCAGTTGCAATCCGTCCAGCGGTGCCAGCGCTGCGCGCGTAGCCCAGGCTTGCTGAAGCGCGCGCTTGCCTTCGGCACGCGACAGTTGCCACATGCCCAGCACCACGCCAAGTGCGGCCAGACACAGGCAAATGATTGCAGGAATCGGCTTAATCCGCATTACAATGCTACTCTCTTCCTGTTTCCCGCTACGTCCATGAAAATCCTCGTTCCTGTTGCGTTCCTGTTCATTATTGGCAGCCTGGCCTTTGCGCTGGTGTTTCTGATGAAGGACAAGGGCAAAAGCAATCGCACCGTCCATGCATTGGCGTTACGGGTAGCGTTATCGATCTGCTTGTTTTTGATCATCCTGTTGTCCTACAAACTGGGCTGGATTCATCCAACCGGAATACGCTGACCCCGCCTTCAGGCCCTGCCAAACGCTCCCCGATCCGGAGCCCTGCGCAGAGTATCACAAAAAAAGCCGCAACAAGTGCGGCTTTTTTCTTCAGGCAAACTTACTTACAGCCAGTACACCACGACATACAAACCGAGCCACACCACATCCACAAAGTGCCAGTACCAGGCGGCACCTTCAAAGGCAAAATGCTGGTCAGGTTTAAAATGACCTTTCATGACACGATACAACACCACCGACAACATGATCGCCCCCATGGTGACATGGAAGCCATGGAAACCGGTCAACATGAAGAAGGTCGAGCCATAAATGCCGGAAGTCAATTTCAGATTCAATTCACTATAGGCATGCATGTATTCATATGCCTGAAAACCCATAAACACCGCACCCAACAACACG
>JBDLSU010000571.1:0-3247 GCA_039799405.1 Pseudomonadota bacterium
GTTTCAGGTCGGACGGATTTTTGCCGTCAAACATCAGGCTCACATGGAAATTACCATCCCCGGCATGGCCGACAATCGGCCCGGTCAAGCCGTTTTCCACAAGGTCGGCTTCGGTTTCGGCAACGCAGTCTGCAAGCCGCGAAATCGGCACGCAGACATCGGTTGCCAGAACATCGAGCGCCGGATCAAGCGCTTTCACCGCCCAATAGGCATCATGCCGCGCTTTCCAGAGCTTTGCCCGTTCGGCGGCATCTGCCGTCCACTGAAACGGCCCACCCCCGCAATCAGCCACGATCTCGGCAAAGTCTGCCGATTGCAGCGCCACACTGTCCGCATTGCCATGGAATTCAACAAACAGCGTCGGCTGCTCGGGCAAGGAAAGGCCTGAATAAGCATTGGAGGCTTTGATCTGCGCCGCATTGACGAGTTCGATCCGCGCCACCGGAATGCCCAGCTGGATCGTCATGGTCACAGCTTCGGCGGCAGCTTTGAGGCTCGGAAAACCGCAAATGCCACCGGCAATCATGGCAGGAATCCCTTGCAGCCGCAATGTCACCGATGTCAGAACACCGAGCGAGCCTTCCGCGCCAACAAACAGGCGGGTGAGATCGTAACCGGCAGATGACTTGCGCGCCCGGTGCGCCGTGCGGATTTCCTCGCCGGAAGCCACCACAGCAGTCACCGACAGAACATTGTCCTTCATCGTGCCATAACGCACGGCATTGGTGCCCGATGCGCGCGTGGACGCCATACCGCCAATTGAGGCATTGGCCCCCGGATCAATCGGGAAAAACAGGCCCGTATCGCGCAAGTGAATGTTCAACTGCTCGCGCGTCACGCCCGGTTCAACCGTGCAGTCAAAATCTTCCGTATTCACTTCCAGTATGCGGTTCATGCCGGAAAAATCGATGGAAATGCCACCAGAAGGCGCATTCACCTGGCCCTCCAGCGAAGAGCCTATGCCAAAGGGAATGACGGGAACCTTGTGAGCGAGACAGGTCCTGACCACCGCCTTCACATCATCGGCACTCTGCACAAACACCACTGCGTCGGGCAGTTCAGGCGCGAGATAGGTCATTGTATGGGCATGCTGCGCACGAACGGAATCACTTGTTTGACAACGCTCGCCAAACTGTTGTTTTAAAATGGCAATCGCAGTTGCAATCCCGGCCTCATTGCGCATGGTGATCTCCCAAATCTGCGAAGAGTGTATGAGACGGACGGGAGGGTTTGTCGAGGGGGAGCAATATCCGAATAAAGTTGTTTCTAAAGCCATTTCAATTTAGTGATAGCGAATTTTACAAGGATGCAATTATAAGTATAATTCCGAGAGTTCGTTTTGTGAAAGGTTCTCGAATGGCGCAATTGTCTTTTGTAAACAAAGGAACACAACAGAAACTGCGAAAGGTATCGGAATACGCAGGTTTCTACACCCAAGCGCTAAAAAACAAAGGGCTACATCTTTATTACGTTGACGTTTTTGCGGGTACTGGCGAAATTCCAATGAGCGGTAATTTGCCACTTCTCGATGATCTACAAGACATAGACGACATTGTAATTGGATCTGCAGGTCGGTCCCTTGATATTAAGCAACCTTTTGACAAGTATGTTTTCGCAGACATTAAAAGGAAAAATACAGAAAATTTGGAATCATTACGAGACAAATATCCAAACCTGAAAGACCGTATTTCAATCAAAAGGGGCGAAGCTAACGATACAGTTCGAGATTTTTGTAATGCAATGCAACCGAAAGATAGAGCATTGTTGTTTCTCGATCCTTTCGGCAATCAAGTGAATTGGAAGACACTTGAGTTAATTGCCCAAACAAAGAAGATTGACCTTTTTTATCTTTTCCCGGCAGGGTTAGGCGTGGCTCGACAAATCTCGAATCAAGGAGAATATACGTTAGAATCTGAACAATCCTTGAATCGGATTTTTGGATCTGATGAGTGGAAGACTGAATGCGTCAAATTCGATGAAACCAGAGACCTCTTTGACGACTTGCGGGTTACTTCCACTAAAGTGGTAACGCCCACCTCAATCACGCGATACATGATCAACAAAATGGGAACAATATTTGAGGGTGGAGTTTCTGAGCGATGGCTTCCATTAGGCCGGGACAAACGGCACAACTACTCTCTTTTGTTTGCATGCTCCAATCCAGACAAAGCTGCTAGATCTTTGGCTCAAAGAGTAGCAAAGGACATTATGACCAGAAAGTAACGAACATGGCTGGCTTATCCGATATCGAATGGACAGATGCAACGTGGAACCCGGTATCGGGATGCACCATCATTTCACCCGGTTGCACCAATTGTTATGCGATGCGCATGGCAGCAAGACTGCAAGCAATGGGCCATGCCAGCTATAGAGCCACGACCCGTAAGAGCGGAAACAGGCAAGTTTGGACAGGGAAACTACACCTCAACGAAGCCGTATCGGAAGCGCCATTATCTTGGAAAAAGCCGCGAATGATTTTCGTCAATTCCATGTCGGATCTATTCCAAGACGGTGTACCATCCGAATACATCCGTAAGATCTGGGAGACGATGAGTCGAGCACATTGGCACATCTTCCAAATTCTGACGAAACGACCCGAAAACATGCTCAGGATATTAAGGGACGCTGATTTTCCTCTTCTGGAAAATGTGTGGCTTGGAACTTCCGTCGAAAGTGCTGAATACAACTGGCGTATTGAAGAACTGAAAAAAGTGAATGCAGCGGTCAGGTTTGTGTCTTTCGAGCCGCTATTAAAAAGTGTCGGAAAAGTGAATTTGGCATCAATCGATTGGGCAATTGTAGGCGGCGAATCCGGCCCCGGAGCAAGACCAATGGACATTGGCTGGGTCGATGAAATAAAGGCCGCATGTGACTCAAGCGATACGGCCTTCTTCTTCAAACAATGGGGCGGCGTCCAAAAAAAGAAAACTGGTCGAGAATATTTGGGTCAGACTTGGGACGAACTTCCAAGAATGTCTTCAGCTAGCTAATCACACCCGCTCCACAAACCCTTCCAGCACCCGCTTCTGCCCGGCCCGGTCGAAGTCAATCGTCAGCTTGTTGCCTTCAATTCCCGCAATATTGCCATTGCCGAATTTGATATGGAACACCCGGTCGCCGATGGTGAATTGTGACGGTGTATCGGTCTTGGATTTGGCAACAAGTTCGCCTTCAATTGTGCGCGCTTTCGGGCCGCTTTCGCCATAGCCGATACGCTCGATGGAAACGCCGGAGCGCGAACCCCAGT
>JBDLSU010000572.1:0-4204 GCA_039799405.1 Pseudomonadota bacterium
CTCGTCTGACAAGTTGCCGCTGCGCCTGGTCAGCAATGCCAGCATCCGCGACCTGGCAGCCGCCCGGCGCGCCCATGTGCAAGACCCCGGCAAGCGCTGGCAATATGGTTTGAAGCTGGAACTGCTGGATGCGCAAGGCCAGTTGCTGGAACTGCGCCAACTGCAACTGGCGGCCAATTTGCTGGAAGTGAAACGTCCGGACGGCCTGATCAGCGGCCCGGCGTTTTATCTGGAAAATGGTTTGACGCCATTGGCGGGCGAAACCAATGCGCTCAACTTGCAAGGCATTGCTGGCAGCGTGAAGCGCTTGCGTCTGAGTTTGACCGGTTTGGATCCGGCCATCAGCGACGTGGTACTACGGCTGTATCAAAGCCATAGCGATGCCAGCAACAAGCCGTACCAGTGGCAACGCCTGTCGCCCCAGCAGCAAGAAGAACTGGCGCGCACCAGCGTGCATGACAAGGCGCTGTTGCAAGCGCATGAAAAACACAATCTGATCCGCAATAGCGCGCAGGCGCTTGGCCCGAATGGCATGGAGGGGCGCGATTATCAGGTGCGTGATGTATATCTGTTATTGGAAAACGACGGCGAAGTGCAAGCCGCGCCGATTGCCACCCAGGGCAACTGGTTTGATCAAACCGCCTTCGCCACCTTCCCGATTCCACCGCAGGGCGGCACTATCCGGCTGGAATTCAAAGCCAGCCCGCGCGGTGCCGCCAGCGATGGCCTCACCCAGCCGATTCAATTGCGCTGGTTTGGCAATGGTTTGTTCCAGCGCAGTCATAGCGATGCCGGGTCTTTGCTCTGGCAGGGGCAAACCTTGCAGCATACGCTCAAGCTGGCCGGTGGCCTGCTGGAATTACAAGGCCCGCGCGAATTGATTGCACGCGCCTGGCTGGAAAACCCCGGCGGCCCCGCCACCGAAATCACCCCGCAGCCGCAATTTGAACGGGTATTTGTCACCACGCCAGATCAGCCCATCGACTTTACCCTGGCCGCCAGCAATAGCCAGTCCGGCCTGCGCCTGTCGCTCCGCAGCCTGAGCCGTGGCAGCTTGCGCCCGACTCGCGCCCATTACGCCGCCTTTGACGCCAATGGCAAACCGCTCGGCCAGGGCGTATTGGCAATCGATGCCAGGGCCGCGCACTATGAACGCCTGATGGCCGATTATTCCGGCAATCATCCGGATCCGGCGCAAAACCAGCATCTGTCCGGGCTGGTACAAGGCTTTTTTGTCTTGCCCGCCAATACCGCGCGCTTTAGCGTGCGCGCCGACAGCCTGGACGCGCCCTTGCTGGTAGCCGCCCACACCCGGCCCTGGACGCTGGCGCGTGAGCAACGCATTCCTGACGATTTTTACGCCTGGGATGCGGCTGGCAAACGGATTCCGGCCTGGTTTTTACTCAAACCCGATCAGCAAGAGCAATTGTTGAGTAATGACCGCAGCCGCCTGTTGCAATTGCAATCGCGCCCACTGGCATTGAACGAACAGCAGGGCAAAATGTTGAGCGGTCAATACCAATGGCAGGATTTTCGCCCACGCGGCAACTGGCTGGCACGACCAATCTACACCCCGCGCGACCCGGATGTGCCGTATCGGGAAGACGCCTTGCCAACCCTGTTCACGCCGCTGGCACTGGCCCGCCCCAACAAGCTGGAATTTCCGCGCTATCAGGGCAGCACGGTAGTGACACCCACCCTGGTCTGGCTGGATGGCAAGCAAAACTGCAAACCGGCTTGCCAGCCAAGCACCCGGCTCGATATCAGCGTCGATGGTCAACCGTTTTTCAGCATCGAACCACATGGCCCGTATGGCGAATACGCATTACCCGGCATCAGCGCGGGCACGCACCAGATTCAGGTACGCAGCAACAACCAGCACGCCAGCGGCCAGGTCTTGATCAACCATGTACGCCCCGCCGCCAACGCCTGGTTGCGCCGCGTCGGCCAGCGTTTCAATGGCGAAATGGTGTTCGATTATGATCGCCATAGCGCCCAGGACGAAACCCTGAGCGTGCGGCTATACCAACCCGCCGGGCAGCAACAGGCCGGTAAATTAACCGTCAACATCGAAGGCCCGGCCCTGCCCACCCTGACCCCGCTGTCAGGCTGGGTATTTTTGGACCGCATCGCCAGCGTCAGCCCGGCCCCCGGTACTGGCAAAGTATTTGATACCGAAGGCCAGCAAAGCGATGGTGGCAACCCGATCTACCTGCCCCTGCCCAAAGACGCCCCACTCGGGCGCTACCGCATTACCCTGCGCGCCGCTGGCAATACAGGCAAGGGCAGCTATGTCTCGCTGGCGCGTCTGTCGGCCGAAATGAACGCACAAAGAAAAATACACCATCAACCCGAGATTTCCCATGTCACGATCACTGAATAAATGGCCGCTCCGGTCGCATCCCCTGTTGCGCCTGCTTGCGCTGGGTTTGCTGTGCAGCAGCGTACTGAGCCACCCGGCCGCCAGCGCCCACAATGATGAGTCAGAGCGCTTGAGCCGCGAAGCTGACCGCAGCGCCGACCCGCTGCGCACGCTGTTACGCCAGGCCAGCCGTGCCCGCAGCCTGGTCTTGCCAGAGAGCAGCGAACTGAAGCAGGCGCAAACCCTGTTTGAACAATTGTTGCGCGGCGGCAGTGCTGCCTCCGGCAACATCCGGGCCAGCGCCAGTGCGCTGCACATGCAGGTGCTGGATCTGGATCAAATAACGGTGTTGATGGAAAACGGGCAAGCACAGCGCGGCCGTGGTCTGTTTGCGTTCCGGCGTAGCGCTGCGGTTGACAAGGCGCGCAAGTCCGGAGCACAAGCTGTGGCGCAAGATGGTTTGCAAGATGGTTTGCAAGATGTATTGCAAGTACCGCACGCCTTCAAGGATGAAATGACGCGCGATATCGGCCTGGCGCTGTTTGCCGAAGCGCCGTTCGCAGCGGTGGCCTTTAACACCGTGCCACGACGCTTTATTGACGCCAATGGCAATGAGGTGATGGCCGATATGGCGCATCTTGAGAGCAGCTATTTTATGGCCTTCACCCGGGCCAGCGCCAGTGTATTGCGCCAGGGCCGCACCGTGCAAATTCATGGCTTTGACCAAGGCAAGCGCAAAACCAGCAAGCTGGCTGAAGCCGATATTATTTTGAGCGCCGGACACAATCAGCCACCCGCCAGCATGCGTCAGGCCCGACAAAAACTGCAACAATCACTGGCACGCCATATTGAACTATATGAAGGCAGCGTCAAAGAACTGGGAGCCACCACCAACGTCCAGGCGGCGGCGCTGCGCGCCATGGCTTATCAGCGCTTTATCCACGTCGAAATGAGTCGCGCCATGCGGCAAGCCATGCGTGACGACAGCCAGACCCGGCGCAACTGGATCAACGCTATTCTGGGGGTGGCTACACCATGAGTTATTTACCACCCTACCCTGCTTGGCCGGGCCGTTATGGCGCGATTTTGCTCTCTGGCACTGCCTTTGGTCTGGCAATCGGCCCCATGCTGGCCCAGGCTGGCGGAGTGGACAGCCTGCAGTTGCAACTGTCGTGGCAATTGCAGCAGCCGCTGCGCTGGGATAACGTCCACCTGCAGGATGCTTACTGGGTGGCTGGCGAGGCCGAACCGGTAACGCGCGCCGACACCGCATTCAAGGTGTTACGCCTGCAAGCCGGGCAAAGCATTAGCCTGCGCCTGCCGGCCGGCGAATTTTTGCGCCTGCAAGCGGCCAGCGGCCCAATCAAGGCGCACGATATCAGCCTGTGGCGTAGCGCCAGCAGTGCCGATGCACCCGCCTTGTCGCTGCGCGAAAATTATCGCATCAGTGATCAGGGGCAAAGCCTGTTACTGGATCAATTTGTCGATCAGGTGCGCCTTATCCGGATTGAAGCAGCCCCCCACCTGCGCCAGCCCTTGGAACTTGGCGTTTTTGTCTCCCGCCATGAATCGTTCCACGATCTGGCCAGCTACCGCAAACTGCTGGCACTGCCGGGTAAAGCGCAAGCCCTGCGCGCCGACCATGAAGGCGCTGCGCAAAGCTATTGGGCCATGCAAGCCGGGCAAAGCCAGCAAATAACGGTACGTGGCCCGGCCCGCCTGGCCTTGCAGGGGCGCTTTCAGTATCCGGCCAACGAAGCTGCCCTGACCCAAAACTGGCAAGTCAGGGTGCGGCTGGATGGCAGCAGTGAACATGGTGCCAGCGGTGCCAGCAGTGCCAGC
>JBDLSU010000573.1:0-3274 GCA_039799405.1 Pseudomonadota bacterium
CGCAAGCGGTATAACTCGCTCAGGGTGTATTGCAGCAGTGGCAGCGCGTCCGGGCTGCCGTTGGCGCTCTGGCATAACAGCGCATCCAACTGCATCTGGCTGCTTTCATCGAAGCCAAAGGTCAGGCGTGCCGCCAGCGCGGGCAGGCGGATCATCTGGGCGATTTCGGCTTGCGACGGTGGGGCCAGATCAAAGTGGGCACCGCGCGCCTTGCCCGCCATCAGCACCGGATTGGCGGCAATATACGGGTAAAAGTCATTGCGGCAGGCCAGTAAAATCAATAGCGCGCGGGTGCTGGCCAGTTGTTCCAGAATGGTCAAAAATTGCAGGTGTTCTGCTTGCGACACGGTTTTTTCATCGAATACCGCCTCAAAGCGGTCGATAAATAACACATGGCGCTGCGCAATCTGCGGTGCGGCCGCTACCTGATGGCGCAGACTGTCTTGCAGCAAGGCCAGTACCGGTGCCGGGTCTTGCTGCAACTGCTGTGCCAGGCTGTTGGCGCTATAGCCGGGAAAAACCGGGTGCTGTGCCACTTCCAGATCGAGCAACATGCCGGAGAGGGTGTTGAGCAGCGAATGTTCACCTTTTTCAGCCAGATCAAAGCCGGAATGGGAAAGCAGTTGCAAGCTGCTGATGGCACCAGCCTGCTCGCTGGCGGCCAGTGCGCGCGGGGCCGGGTTGATCAGGGTTGGCAACAAGCCCGCTTGCACCAGCGAGGTTTTGCCGGAACCGCTGGGGCCAAGGATCATGATCAATTCGACCGGATCGGGCAAGTTGATTTGCGCCAGCAATACTTTGGTCAGGCCAAACACGGCATCGTTACGGCCAAAGAAGATTTTGGCGTGTTTTTCGTCAAAAGCTTGCAAGCCACGGAACGGCGATTCTTCCAGCCAGGTGCCTTCCTGACTGGTGCCGGGCGCGTCAAATTCGACGCTGGCAATTACGCGGTAGCCGCGTTTGCGGATGGTTTCAATAAAGCTCGGGTTGCTGGCCTGGTCACCCAGCAAGCGCCGTAACTGGGTAATGACTTTGTGTGCCGGGTTGTCGCCATACAGGGTGCTGCCCCAGCATTGTTCCAGCAGGGCTTCGGCACTGACGATGGTATTGGGCACCTTGCACAGCGCCACCAGCACATCCATGGCGCGCGGCTCCATCTGATGGCGCAGGTTGCCATGGCTGATACTGTTATCGTTAGGGTCAACTTGCCAGCTACCACAGCGGAAAGTTTGGGTTGCCATAGAACGCCCGGGATTGGTTTGTCAACTGAGCGCAAGTATAGCGCAAGCCGGGCTTGCCACAGCAAGCCAGGGCAAAGGCTATCGGCGCTTTTATTTCGGGCCAGCCCCGTCGTTTTTCAATTGCTTGATCAAACTCCAGGCCATCACCCCCAGTACCACAACGCCCAGCAATAGCACGCCCCATAAGACCAGCGAGCGGCTGTTGGCCGCTTCGCTGGCTGCCAGCGCGGCGGTTTTTTGTGCCTGCGGCGTAGTTTGCGCCTGTTCCGGCCCGGCGCTGATGCGCGTCAGCCGTTGCAGTTCTTCCATGCTAAAACCGGGCGCAACCTGTTCCAGTGGCTGCATGCCGGCCTTGGCCTGGGCGCGCCCGTAGGCCAGGGTGTAGGGGCCGCCATTGCCTTGCAAAAACACCAGGCTGGCGGCTTGCCAGCGCAAAATCAGTTGCGGCGCTGGTGCCGTGGGTACGTGGGCGCGCACCACCCATTCGCGCTTGAAGGTCGGTGCCATGCTGATTTCACCGGAGCGCCGGGTTTTGCCATCCTGGGTGATTTGATAAAACGTGCTTTGCCATTGCGGCTCAAACACAAAGGTATTGCTTTGGCCGATTTGCTTGGCCGGAATTTCCCGGTAGTGACCAATGCTGACCGGGTACACGATATTGTCATTGCCAAACTGCAGCGCCAGCCGCTCCACCGGTAGCGCCGGGGAGGCGCTGTACACCAGATCGGCCCGGGTTTTGCCCCCCTGCGGCTGCAATACGATTTGCTCCAGCGGCGCGCTCTGGCTTTGTGCCTGCACGGTCAGGGCGTCGATAGCGGCAAATTCCAGCGCTTCGCCTTCACGCCAGGACAGCCGTGCGTAGCGAAACGCGTGCGGCTCAAACTGCATGCGGTCATTGCTCAGGGTGTCGCTACCGGCATTGATCAGCCAGCTCAGTTGGGTGGTGCCCAGTGTTTCCCAGTGTTGCAGATTATCCGATACTTCCAGCCAGACCTGGGCGCTATAGTTGCTGGTGCGCGGTGGCACGGTAAAGCGCAGGCCATCGATCAGGTTGCGCGGTTTGGAGCCGTCCAGGTCCGGGTTGTCGGGGTTGGCTGCGCGTGCATCGAGCACCAGATAGCTGATTTTATTGCCCGCCAGATGGTTGCCCTGTTTGGTTTTGACCGAAATAACCGAACCTTTTGCATCGGTCTTGATATCCATCTCAACCTGGTCTGGCCCATTGCTGTTAGCGCCGCTGTTGTCGGCACTGCCGCTACTTTTGCCACCACGTACCGGGAAAATCTTGAGTGGCACACTGGTGCGCATCAGGCGGGTGGTATCGCTGACAGGGGGCAAGAGCGCAAAGGGAACGCTTTGCCCTTTGGCATCAAAAATCCGCACATCGTGCAGTTGGGGCGATTGCGCGTGCAAATACAGCGCCTGCGGCACTTGCAGCGCCACCACGCCGGGTTTGCTGCTCGCATGCAAGGGCATTTGATATTGGTAATCGGCCAAACGGTTGCCAATGTTGTCGCTGTTGTCATTCTGGCCGTAAGCCGCCAGGCTGGCCGATCCGGTAGTCAGCGCCAGCATGGCGCAGCAGGCGATCAGGCCGGGGTGTGTCAGTCTTGATGTCATGATGGATCAGCCTTGTTGGTGGGCAAACCGGATGCGCTGGGGCTGGCCGAATTGTCAGCGCCCTGGGTATCATCATGTTTGCCATCGTTATTCAAATCCGGAGTGATCGGGTCGCCGTCGTCTTCCACTGCCACGGCAGGCGCTTTGGGGTAGGGGGCCAGATAGCCGATTGCCACCATTAACAGCCCGACGCCAACAAAGGCCACAATCCGGGTGGCGCTACCGGCATCGCTCTGGTCAACCAGGAACAGTTTCGCTACCACAATTGCCAGCAAGGCGGCACCCAGTTGCCATAACCGCGCTTGTTGCAAACGGGTGGCACGGCGCATCAGGATCAGGGCGCTAATGCTCCACACCAGCGACAACATGGCTTGCACCCCGGTGGCGGCAAACATGGTATCGATGCGGTAAGG